>JBKJMR010000452.1:0-2517 GCA_046596275.1 Bacteroidia bacterium
ATCTTGAATCTTGAATCTTGAATCTTGAAAGAAGGTGATAAAGGTAAGACTTGTAGGTATCTTTGCAATGTGAAATTGCCACGAGGGCAAAAAGTCATAAGGAAGAAAATGAATTCCCACGAACATACTGCGATAATAAAAGCTGAGGCCAAGCGCCTTGGGTTTGACTATTGCGGAATTTCGAAAGCGGAATTTTTAGAAGAGGAAGCACCGCGGCTGGAGAATTGGCTGAAGCAAAACATGCACGGCGAAATGAAATACATGGAAAATCATTTCGACATGCGATTGGATCCGCGTAAGCTGGTGCCGGGTGCGAAGTCTGTTGTTTCATTGTTGTTGAATTATTTTACCAATGAAAAACAGCTCGATAACGACGCCCCGAAAATTTCGAAATATGCGTATGGCGAAGATTATCATTTTGTGATAAAGCGAAAATTGAAAGAGCTGCTTGCAACGGTGAATGAAAAAATAGGGAAGGAAGTGGGAGGAAGAGTATTTGTAGACTCGGCGCCCGTGCTGGATAAAGCGTGGGCAAAAAAAAGCGGGCTCGGTTGGGTAGGAAAAAACAGCAACCTGATAAATAAACAAAGCGGATCTTTTTTCTTCATTGCAGAATTGATTCTCGATATTGAATTAATTCCTGATGGTGCCGCAGGCGATTATTGCGGAACTTGTACGAAATGCATTGATGCTTGTCCGACGGATGCAATTGTGAATCCATACATAGTAGATGGAAGCAAATGCATTTCGTATTTCACAATTGAATTAAAAGGAATGCTGCCGGAAACGGAAAAAGGAAAATTTCAAAACTGGTCGTTCGGCTGTGATATTTGCCAGGATGTATGTCCGTGGAACCGGTTTGCGAAGCCACATGCGGAAGCTGCATTCAATCCGAAAAACGAATTGCTGCCGATGAGTAAAAAAGAGTGGGTGGAAATGACGGAAGAAGTTTTTCAGCAGCTGTTTAAAAACTCGGCGGTGAAGCGAACGAAGTACGAGGGGCTGAAAAGGAATATTAAATTTCTTGGTGGAGAATAACGGGAACGAAAAACGAAATCAAGTCGGAAGTGCGAAATACGAAAAAGTACGAAAGGGAAAACTCGTCTTTCGCTTTTCGTACCCCTTTTACGACTTTGTAATTCCCCTGAAAACATCGGAAATAACATCGCCATACATATGACCGAACGTGGCAATGCACCAGGCTTTTAATAACATGGCTTCATCGGGTTTTGCCCAGCTGATCATTTTCTTAAGTTCTTTTTTGAAGAGAGATTTGTCAAAGCTTACGCTCTTGAGGATGTGCTTACTGAATTCTAACATAGTTTCAAGCTCCTTTCCTGGATATATTGTACAAGTAACGCAGATTGCTTAACTAATATATAAATGCTGCGTTAAATTTCCTAAAGAATAGTCGGCTGATAAGCTAAGATATTGTATTCCAAGGGGTGGAAATTATCAACAAGAAGGTTGGTGGTAAGTGGTAAAACGGGTTGGTGGTAAAAAATGTGAAAATTAACAGGTAAAATCGTTTAAGAAGATTTCATCAGAGTCGACCACCAACCTTTTACGACGACCAACCGCCAACTTTTTCCAACCACCAACTATTCCTTCCACCGATACATCTCCTGCTGCAAGCCACACAAATCAATAACACGATCGATAACAGTAGCAGCTAAATCTTCGAATGTTTTCGGTTGTGAATAAAACGAAGGTACAGCGGGACAAATAATTCCGCCGGCTTCGGTGATGGTTTTCATATTGTTGATGTGAATAAGGCTCAGGGGCGTGTCTCGCGGGATTAAAATGAGCTTGCGACGTTCTTTGAGCATAACATCGGCGGCGCGCGTGACAAGATCGTTAGACACGCCTGTGGCGATGCGTGCGAGTGTTCCCATAGAGCACGGACAAACGATCATGGTGCGGAAACTCGAAGAACCGGATGCGAAGGGCGCATTGAAATCCATTTTTTCGTAGAACGTAAATGGAAGCTTTTCATAGCTGCTATCGCCCAATTCGGTTTGCCAGATTGTTTTTGCATTGTCGCTCATGACCACCGCAACTTTATCGATCTGCGATTGCATAGCAGCGAGTTTTTCCAATAAAACTTTAGCGTAAACGGAACCGCTTGCTCCAGTGATGGCAACAACAATACGCTGACCGGGATTTTCCTTATTCATAATTATTGGGCAGAACCTTTATTGTTGAAACGATAACAAATAGTGAGACCGAGCACATTGTTGTACATTCCTTTATTGAAATAGCGAAAGAAAAAACGCGGATCGTAGCTTGGTGTTGGAAATTGTTTGACCGGCACTACTGAGTTGGTATAACGGAAATCGACATACCAACGTTCGCTGATGTTGTAGCCCACGCCAAAAATAAAAGCAGTTTCCCAGCGGCGAAATCCGGAAGGTTGAATTTCTCCGAAGTCGTCCCACTCGCGCACACGTGCAAGCACACCAAATGTTTGTCCGAATTCGAAATAAAGTCTGCGGTAATTGATGCGGCACAAAAGCG
>JBKJMR010000495.1:0-2957 GCA_046596275.1 Bacteroidia bacterium
TAAAAACAAATCCCGAAGACACAAAAACAATGCTGAAGCTGATACAAGCTTACATCAATGAATCACGTGTAACAGGAAATCATGGTTATTACGATAAAGCTGCATTACAATTAACTGATCTTATTCTTAAAAGAGAGCCTGAAAATTTTGAAGCATTGTGCTGCAAAGGAACGGTTCTTCTCTCTCAACATCATTTTACAGAAGCGCTTGAAGTAACCAACAAAGCAAGCAAGATCAATCCGGATAATGCATTTATTTATGGATTGCGCTGCGATGCAAATGTTGAATTAGGAAATTATGATGAAGCAGTGAAGATGGCGGATAAGATGATCTCGATTCGTCCGGATATTCGTTCTTATTCCCGCGTTTCTTACCTGCGCGAAATTTACGGAGATACACCCGGCGCAATTGCTGCTATGAAAATGGCCGTTGGTGCTGGTTATCCCGGTGCTGAAGGAACAGAATGGGCGCGTATGATCCTCGGTCATTTATATGAAAGCATCGGAAGTCTCGACAGCGCAGAAAGAACGTACAAAGTTGCATTGCTCGAACGCCCTGATTATGCATTTGCTTATGCCGGTCTTGGTCATGTAGCAAAAGCAAAAGGGAATTATGCAGAAGCAATTATCTTTTATGAAAAAGCAGATAAGCTTATTACCGAATATGCTTTCGCAGATGAACTGACTGATCTTTATTTATTGAATAACGAAAAAGAAAAATCGGAAAAATCAGCAGAGCGCGTGATTGAAATGCTGGGACCCGGCTTAACGGATGAAAGCGAAGAAGGTCACGGGCATTATGCAGATAAAGAGCTTGCTTATGCTTATTTGAAAACAGGCGATCTGGATAAAGCAATGGAACACGCAAAAACAGAATTTGAACGTCGTCCGAAAAATATTGATGTTTGTGAAACAATGGCCTGGGTGCATTACAAACGCGGCGAATATGCAGAAGCAAATAAAATGATTAATGTTGCATTAAAGACAGGCTCAAAAAATCCTGTTTTACTTTACCGCGCGGGTTTAATTAAAATCAAAGCGGGCGAAAATGCAAAAGGTGAATCAATGATAAAAGAAGCATCAGCAATAAATCCATTTCTTGATCCGATGCTGAAAAAAGAAGCACAGCCTGACCTGGCTGCAATTTAATTTATGCTGCAGGAAAAATCACGTTACGCAAAATTGCCTGTAGTAGTTCTGCTGCTGTGTTTTTCTTTTTTGCCCTCTTTTATTTCTGCGCACCCGATGGACGATGCGCTCGCCGGACTTTCAAGAACTGAAGTCGGATGGATCTATCTCAAGCTCGGCTTCGAACACATTCTTCCGTTAGGTCTTGATCATATTCTTTTTGTGCTGTGCATTTTCCTGCTCAATCCAAAATTGAAAACCGTCATCTGGCAGGCAACCGCTTTTACAGTGGCACATTCTATTACACTCGGATTAGCCATGTACGGCGTCATCAGCGCCCCCGCACATATCATCGAGCCTGTGATTGCACTTTCTATTTTTTTCGTGGCGGTCGAAAATATATTGACCGATAAATTAAAGCCTTCACGCATCGCCGTTATTTTTCTGTTCGGTTTGATTCATGGACTGGGATTCGCCGGCGCGTTATCAGACCTCGGCTTGCCTGAAAAACAATTTTTCATGAGCCTCATCACTTTTAATGTCGGTGTAGAATTGGGGCAAATAACCGTAATCCTTATCGCCTGGCTGCTTGTGGGAATGTGGTTTTCTAAAAAATCCTGGTACAAAACGCGGGTGGTAACGCCGATCTCAGCGCTTATTGCCCTGATTGCCCTTTATTGGACGATTGAAAGGACATTTTTCACCACCTATTAAATCCGGCTCCTCTTCGTCCTCGTATATAGGAAGGATGAAAAAACAGGTTGCCATATTGCTGCTTTTATGCTACTCGCTGGCATTGGTAAAGCCGTTGGTTCCTGCATTTTCTGACCTGCTCAGCCACACCTTCTGGAAAACCGAACATCTTGCTACCGTCCATTTCGAAAACGGTAAATATCACTTGCACATCGAAATGGAAAAAGCAGGGAAAGACGATCACCAGAACCATCCGAAAAAAATTTCAGAGAAAAACCAAACCGTTCATCTTAAAACTGCAATTACAACAATCGGGGTTCCCGTAACTCCGTCAAACGTTTTACCTGCCTGCAAGCAGGATATATATTCTGATTTTTCCCTTTCCATTTCCTCTCCCCCGCCAAAAGCTTAAACATTGATTACTTACGGTAATGGCAAATCATTACCTGTTTTCTTTTGTTTAACATGAGCGCCTGCTCGTATCACCCATATATTTTATGAAGGTCACTTTACATCGCAGTAAATGCGGATGGCTGATGATTCTGTTCGTTTGCTTAATATGCATGAACATGAACGCGCAATCCGTTTCAATAAAAGGAATTGTTAAAGACAAGCTTAACGCATCACCTTTGGAAGATGTGGTTGTAAATGTTTCGAAAACAAATTACCACACGCATACCGACGATAAAGGTTATTTTTTCTTTGTCAGCATTCCTGTCAATACTTATGAGCTTGAATTTGAAAAAGAAGGATACGAGAAACAAAAGTTAACCGTTAATCTTCTTACCGATACTGCTGCTATCACCATTTTCCTCGAGCCGAAGCCGGTTATCCTGAATGAAGTTGCAGTGACAGGCGATCGACCAGTTTCTGCTGCTTCTTCTTCTTACATCAGCCAGGTTGATTTTATAAACCGTCCGAAAAATTCAGCGCAGGATATGCTCCGTATCGTACCGGGTCTCATCGTCGCTCAACATGCAGGCGGCGGAAAGGCTGAGCAGATATTCCTTCGAGGATTTGATGTCGATCATGGTACAGACATTAATCTTTCTGTTGACGATGCGCCGGTCAATATGGTATCGCATGGACATGGGCAAGGATACGCCGATCTTCATTTTATTATTCCGGAGACGATCG
>JBKJMR010000571.1:0-7940 GCA_046596275.1 Bacteroidia bacterium
CACACAATTCTCTGCCTTGATCCTTTATCCCGACCGAACACGAAAACTGCAATCATAAACCCCGAACTAAAAACTATATTTGCAATTCAACCACCTTACCTGCTATGTCATTCAAAAGTTTCTTCGTTGCCCTGTTCCTTTTATCCGGAATCGCTTGCTTCGCACAAAATCCTGACATTCCTTATCGTTCGGCTTCCAATCAATATTATTGGAAAAACCGTATGCCGATTCCCGGTTACTGGCAGCAGGATGTGCAGTATAAAATCAACGCATCGCTTGATGACAAAACAGATATTGTAACCGGCTCCGAAGAATTGGTCTATTGGAATAATTCGCCTGACACACTTTATTTCGTGTATTTCCATTTGTACCAAAATGCTTTTCAGCCGGAATCGTATACAGATGATCTGCATCGCAACAATAATTTTAATGTGAAGTATGGAAAATATGAAAAACAAAAATTAGGAACTACTGTTGCTGATCTCACCATTGACGGACAAGTCGCAAAAACAGAAATAGATAATACGATTATGAAAGTGTGGCTTAACAAACCATTGCTTCCGAATTCTTCTGTGAAGTTCAGCATGACATTCAAAACGTATTTCGATGCCGGTGGAAATATTCGCCGTCGTATGAAAATGTATAAAACATTCGGATCAAAACATTACGATGGGGTGCATTGGTATCCGCGTATTTCGGTTTACGACCGTAAATTCGGCTGGGATACAGATCAGCATTTGACCAGAGAATTTTACGGCGATTACGGTGTGTATGATGTGGAATTGACATTGCCGAATAATTACATTCTCGATGCTACTGGTGTAATGACAAATGAAAAAGAAATGCTGCCAACAGATCTTCGACAGCGACTTGACATTTCTAATTTCAGAAGCAAGCCGTGGGAATCAGCGCCAAGCGTAGTTATTGTTGCCGACGGAACTACTAAAACCTGGAAATTCCACGCTGACAATGTGCATGATTTTGCATGGACTGCTTCTCCGAATTATCGTATCGGCGAATCTGCGTGGAATGGCATTCGTGTTATTTCATTGGTGGAAGAGCAGCATTGCGCAGGATGGCAGAATGCTGCTTCCTACACCGCACGCGTGATCGAAGTATATTCTACTGATGTGGGCATGTACGGCTATCCGAAAATGATCGTGGCGGATGCACAGGATGGAATGGAATATCCTATGTTGACACTTTGCGGAGGTTTTGACCCTAACTATCGCGATTTATTTGTGCATGAGATCAGTCACAATTGGTTTTTTGGGATGGTTGGTTCTAATGAAACTTATCGTCCATCTTTGGATGAAGGATTCACACAATTTATTTCGACAAGAGCTTACATTAAAATTGATGGTCCGATCGAAAAGCGTGGCGAATATGTTTCCGAATATGTGAATACATTCAAAGAGCCGGTTGATGTACGCAACCTGGAATGTTATAACAATTATATGTTTGATGCCGGTAAAGGTGATGAAACAGTAATTGATCAGCACTCGGATCATTTTAACGGTGCACTGCGTCATGGCGGTGGTTATGGAATGGTGTACCGCAAAACGTCTGTCATGCTTTATAATCTTGAATATGTTTTGGGTGATTCCTTATTTGCCGCAGCACTTTCACATTATTTTAACCAATGGAAATTCGCGCATCCGTATGTAGAAGATTTCCGCAATTCAATTATTCAATTCACACACGTTGATCTTAATTGGTTCTTTGATGAATGGTTGACAACTTCACACACGATTGATTATAATGTCAATAGCGTGAAAAAAGATTCCGGCGATGTATATAACATCACATTCGAACGTAAAGGAAGAATGCAAATGCCGATTGACTTTACAGTTGTTGCGAACGACGGCAAACGTTACAATTATTATATTCCAAATACCTGGGACGAAAAACAAACTACGGCAACTGTTTTACCACGCTGGATCGGCTGGGATAAAATTCAACCGGAATATACAGCGACTGTTGTTATTCCCAGTGGAATTGAAAATGTGATCATTGATACAACGCATCGCCTTGCAGATGTGAACATGCTCAACAATTATAAAAAAGCGCCGAAGAAAATGGTGTTCGATTCGAAGATCTACAATACGCCTTCGTGGGAATATTACACCTACCGCTTGCGCCCTGACGTTTGGTATAATGCGTATGACGGATTTAAAGCAGGATTTTTTATCGGCGGCGATTATATGGGCGCGCTGAAAACATTTGATCTCACTGTAAATTTTAATACCGCTTTATTACAAAGTCAGCTCGACACAACCGATTACCTGAACAAGTACGATCATTTCTCTGCCGTTTTAAATTATCGTACACCGACAAATCGTTTTGTGAAAAATTCAGCCGTTTATTTTAATGGTCGCCACCTCGACGGACTTGATGCTGCTACTGCAGGATTTGAAGTTTGGGATAAGGCGCTTAAAAATAAATTTTACGTGCAATACAAAATGATGTACCGTGCCGATTCGTCTGACCTGACGTATCTCGTTCATCCGAATGATTGGGAAGTGAAGAAGTTTAATAACACGGTTACATTCGGTTACGAACATCCTTACGCTTATCATCGCGGTAATGGAAACATCCAGCTGAATTTGCGTTCAACAGCAGTCGGCAGCGATTATGATTATCATTATTTATCGCTGAACGTTGTGAACAGGAATGATCTTGGTAAGATCAACATCAACACAAGAACATTCGCACAGATCGGAACCGGAACAAATTGGGCAAGCGAATCGATGTTGTATGCAGCAGGCGCAAATCCTGAACAGCTGATGGATAATAAATACACACGTTCGGTTGCATTTTTCCCTGATGAATGGGGCGGATTTGATGCAAGCGCTACGGAACTAAACCATTTCCATGCAGGCGGCGGATTAAATCTCCGCGGATACTCCGGTTACCTGATGCCACAATTTGACTGGTACGGCGGCGTAAGGAATACTTACAAAGGAACAACAGGCTACGCTCAAAATGTGGAGATCGAATACCAGGAGCTTTTTAAATTCCTTGCGAGAAGAATGCCAAGAGTAAGTTCTGTCATCGGAATCACGTCGTACGTCTTCGGAGATATCGGTGGTATCAATTTCAATTACACCACCGAAGGATTAGCGATGAGCGACATGCGCGCCGATGCCGGCTTAGGATTCGCACTTACAATCAAACGCTTCCCTCCTCTTCAAACAGTAAAACCTTTGGTGATAAGATTTGACATGCCATTGTTCCTGAACAGCACGCCGTATAATTCGCCTGAATATGTGCAGATGCGTTGGGTGATTGGAATTAACAGGGCGTTTTAGGAAAGAGAAAACCGGATAATAAAAAAAGCGGCTGCCTTCTGTAGAGGGAGCCGCTTTTTTTGTGCTGAATAATATTAGTGAACTACTGTAAACTTTTGTTTTGCAATTGTTGTACCGGAAATAATACAAACAAAATAAGTTCCGTTTGCAAGTGAGGATGTATTGTAGGAATGCTTTATGCTATTGCCATTTCCTAAATCAATCGCATCGATCTTTTCACCAAGCACATTATAGATCTCAAGAATCATATCTTGTTTCTGTGTCGATTCAATAGAAACAACAATATAATCCTGTGCAGGATTAGGGAAAAGATTTACGCTGAAATCCAAATTCGCATTGGTTTGAATTCCTACATCCTCCATTGTATTAACTGTTACAGTAACGGTTATTGTACAATTATTAGCATCTGTAATCGTACAAGTATATGTTCCGGCAGTAAGACCTGTTGCTGTAGCTGTAGTTTGATTTCCCGGCATCCATAAATAAGTATAACCCGGATTTCCGCCAACTGGAGTTGCTGTTGCGGTTCCATCATTACCAACCTGCAACGTTTCATTTGTATGTGATACAGATGAGATCAGCTGGCTCGGTTGTGTAATAACAAAAGTTGCTGTACCGTTGCAGCCTAATGAATCAGTTATGATGACAGAATAAGATCCCGCGCACAAATTTCCACAGGATGAAGTTGTACATCCGCTAGGCGACCAGTTATACGTATAGCTTCCTGTTCCACCTGTAGTATTTGTTGCAGCAACGGCATCACAATCACCAAAACAAGAAAGTGCAGTTTGTGTAACATCGGAAGTAACTTGCGAAGGCGAAGTAATAACAACTGAAGAAGTAGAAATGCAGGAATTAGCATCCGTAACTGTTACAGTATACGTTCCGGCAGCCAGGCCGTTTTCTACTGAAGTTGTACCACCCGTAGACCAGCTATACGAATAAGCAGGCGTTCCACCGGTAGTGGCAACAAAAGCAGATCCGTTCTGATCGCCATAACAAGTAAGGTTATTCGCAACCGCTGACGTTGCAAGCTGCTGAGGTTGTGTAATAACAACTGATTGCTGATTCACACAACCGGAATTATCAGTAATTGTACAAGTATAATTACCTGCAGGAAGTCCTGTTGCAGTTTGCCCCGTTCCACCTGAAGGGCTCCAGTTAAACGTATAACCCGGAGCTCCACCGGATACCGCGACAGTTGCCGAAGAAGTATTTCCATAGCAGAAAATTCCTGTAGCAACGATAGAAGCGGTAAGCGGTGCTAATTGAGTTATTGATACTGTTTGTACAATATTGCATCCGTTTGCATCCGTGATGGTGCAGGTATAAGTTCCTACGGCAAGATTACTTTCAGTCGCAAAAGTTCCACCGCTCGACCAGCTATAAGTAAACGGACTTGTTCCACCGGATGGAATTGCAGTTGCAGAACCTTGATTATTACAAGCAACAGGAGTTGTATTAAAAACAACACTCACTTGTGCAGGCGCTGTGATTGTAACTGTTTGCTGATAGTTTGCACCAACAGCATCCGTAACCACGCAGGTATAAGTTCCTGCGGAAAGATTGGTTGCTGTGGCATTTGTACCACCTGATGGCGACCAGGCGTAAGTGTAAGGAGACGTTCCGCCTGATGCAGTGATTGTGGCAGTTCCGTCGTTGCTGCCGTTGCAGGTGATGTTTGTTGAGGTGGTTGTGGCGGTGAGGGAGTTTACATTGGTAAGCACCCTGATCACATTATTAGTACGATCGCTTATATAAAGATTTCCAGAAGGATCCAAACATAAATCCTGCGGAACAGACCCAAATCTTGCAGATCCAACAGGTCCATTTATAAACCCTGTAATTCCGGAACCAGCTACCGTTGTGACGACACCTGTAGTTGTAACTTTTCTTACTTTTCCCGTCCCCGCATCAAGTACAAAAAGATCTCCTGAGGTTCCCCAATCAATACCAACAGGAAGATTAAAACTGGCACCAGCACCTGTACCATCTATACTGGAAGATGCACCTGAACCAGCAACCAGAGAAACGATTCCCCCTGTTGAAATAACCTTTACCTTATGGTTGACCAAGTCAGCAACGTACAAATTACCCGCAAGATCTATACATAAATCTCTTGGCCTGTTAAATCTTGCACTTGCTGAGGCGCCCAAAACATCCCCCGGACCATTGCCCACACCGGCATACGTTGTTACAGTTCCGTTAGCAATTTTCCGGATACAATGATTTTCATAATCAGCAACAAAGACATTGTTTGCATTATCAACTACAATACTCTTCGGCTCATAAAATCTTGCACTTAGCGCAGTGCCATCTAAGTATCCCAAAGACCCGGAACCTGCAATGGTTACTACATTCAATGACAAATCCATCCTTTTGATCTTATTATTGGCATTGTCACATATATAGAGATATCCATTTTTAAAATAAACCCCTGTAGGTGTATTGAATCTTGCGCTTGATGCATTCCCATCTACGTCTCCAGCTGATCCATTTCCGGCAACTGTCGATACCACGCCATTACTTATTTTCCGAATGCAATGATTAAATGCATCAGCCACGTAAATATTTCCGGCTGAATCGGAACAAATACCATAATTAAAATTGAATCGGGCTGAGGCTACAGGTCCGTTAACTAATCCGCTTGTTCCTGTTCCGGCAAATGTTGATACAGTCGTATAGGTCTGTCCTGAAGCTACAATAATGCTTCCCATTATTAAAATGGAAAGTGCGAGTATTTTTTTCATTTGGGGGTTAGATAAAATTTTTATTGCTTAATTACTTTTCCGGTAGCTCTTATATTTTCTCCTTCAGCTACAATCATATATTCTCCGGCAGGTAAATCAGCGATTGAAATAATAATTTGATTTTCGCCTTTTACTCCTGCGACCGTTTTACAAAGTTTCCCATGCAGATCAAAAACAGAAATAGTTTCAAACCTATTTTCATTTCCTTCAGGTTGCGAAATAGTTATTTGATCAGTTGCAGGATTAGGATAAACCTGGAGATTCATTGACGTTTCAATTTCTTCGATGCCTTTCGGATTCTGATTCACCAGTTTGCGGATCACATTATTCAAATCATCGCTTACGTACAAATTTCCTTGCACATCGTAACAAATATCTTGCGGAAGATTAAATGTTGCTGTCAAAACAGGACCATCCTGGTATCCTGACGCACCTGTTCCTGCAAGCGTTGTTACAACACCTGCAGCAGTAACAATACGCACTTTCGGTCCAACGGCATCCATCACAATCAAATCACCATTCTGCCTGATATCGATTCCGCATGGACGATTGAATGAAGCGCCTATTCCGATTCCATCAGTACTTCCCTGCGCACCTGAACCTGCAACGAGATTAACAATCCCGCCAGTTGTGACTACCTTGATTTTGTTATTCATTAAGTCTGTAACATATAAATTTCCGGCAGCATCCAAAACAAGATCACGCGGACGATAAAACCGTGCAGTGGTAGAAGCACCCAATACATCGCCACTTACATTACCAGCACCCGCATAAGTTGTAACCTGCCCGTTTTCAATTTTGCGAATACAATGGTTTTCGTAATCTGCCACATAAACAACTCCAGCATTATCCACAGTAATACTTTTAGGTTCTTTGAAAGAAGCCTGTGCAGCTGGGCCATCCTGGTATGACCATGCTCCTGAACCTGCAATTGTGGTAACATTACCAGCTGCGTCCATTTTTTTAATCTTGTTATTAAGATTATCGCAGATATAAAGGATTCCATTTTTAAAGAAAACTCCTGTAGGATGATTGAAACGTGCATTTGTTCCGTTTGCTTCTACATCACCCGCAGTTCCATTGCCGAGTAAAGTTGTAACCATTCCGCCGGAAATTTTCCTTATGCTATGATTGTAGGTATCGGCAACATAAATATTCCCGGATGGGTCGCTGCATAAACCATATGGTTGACGGAATTGTGAATTGCTCAGTGAAGCGTCAAAATGCCCGGCTACACCTGTGCCTGCATAGGTAATTACATTAGTAATCTGTGAAGAAACGGACAGATAAAAACCGCTTAATAAAATAAGGGAAAGAGTAATTATTTTTTTCATTTTATGGGGGTTTAATAAGGTCCAAATATAAGAAAATCCTAGACATTAGGTAACAACAAAGAAGGCTATGGTTTTGGAATAACTTTTTTACGACAAACTTTGTATTGAATTACACTAAGTATTTTGAAGGTAAATGAAATGTTGCAATGAATAAATAACAACTCAATGCTGAACAAATACAATGAATCCAGAGAGGGATTTTTTCCATTTTTTTAGGAGTTTAGTGCACTATATATGTATTAAACCACAGCAATAAGGTTAATTTTGCCCAAAGCATAGATTATGACTCCTGATTTTGAAAGCACCAACTGCCTTGTTTGTGCTGCAAATGATTTTGAAACCATTTCAAAAAAAGGCCAGTTTGGTCTTCCCTCGCATGTAGTTATTTGTAAAAAATGTGGTTTTTCTTATTTAAATCCACGCTGGACAAAAAAGCGATACGACCATTTTTATACTGTGGAGTATGATCGGTATTACCGTCCGGAAGTTCTTACTCAAAATGACGAAAACTACAGGTATAAGCCCGTTCAATCCATCCTTCGCAG
>JBKJMR010000051.1:0-3448 GCA_046596275.1 Bacteroidia bacterium
GGAAGAAGTTGCCGTTGCTGATTTATTATTTAACGAAAAACTAAAAATAATTGTGCAGGAAATTTTTGGCAACAATTATTTTCTCGTCAAATCCATTTACTTCGATAAGCCGGAACAATCGAATTGGTTTGTTTCTTATCACCAGGATCTCACAATAGCAGTAGATAGAAAAGTGGAGTTTGAAAACTTTGGTCCGTGGACTACAAAACAAAATCAATTTGCAGTTCAGCCACCGGTGGAATTCCTTGAAAATATTTTCACCATTCGCATTCACCTCGATGATACGAATGATGAAAATGGCGCGCTAAGAGTTATTCCAGGTTCTCACACCGAAGGAGTCTGCAGGATTGAAAACCGCAACAAAACAATTCAAGAGGAAATTTGTAATGTTAACACAGGCGGAATAATGATCATGAAACCTTTGTTATTTCATTCTTCGTCGCGTTCAACAAACAATAAAAAACGAAGAGTCATTCACCTCGAATTTTGTGGACTTGATCTTCCGCAGGGAATGAATTGGGCTGAGAAGATGGAATTATTTAAAAATATCCCACTTAAATAGAAACAATGAACAACACGCTTATTATTGAAGGCGATAAAGAGGTTAGCATAGAATTTCTGAATCAACGATTAACATATGGTGGGCTTTTGGAAGGATTGCCAACGACCAAAAGTAACATGCGCAAAATAGAGAGTCTTAAAATTGAAGGACGAGGATATTCCGGCGATGGCGCAGTCTATGTAATTGAACCGCTACAAACACCTATTCCTTATGAAGGAGAATATCCATTTGGCGATCCCGCATCTTTACCAGAGGTAGTTTGTATTGCAGAATTAAGGTATAATGGAGCCTCTAGAAATAAGAATAAGGATTTTTCTACTTTAACGCTTATTTGGTTTCAAAACGATTATGCGTTTCCAATTGATAATGAAATTATAGAAAAGATTAAACTAGTTCCTTTCAGTAAAATTAGTGATGAGTTTAGTTGGGGAGATTGCTAATTCAGCAGTTGCCGCCATTTCTTTTTTTTCATATCTTCCTTAGATCAATTAAACAAGACTTCATGAAAAACCGCTCCGCTTATTTTATTTTCAGCGCAATTATTTTCCAAACTTCTTTGCATGCACAAACAATCACAAACGTACTTGTAGATGCAAATTCATCCGACGGTGAATGTACTATTATCATCAATCCTGCAAATCCAAATCATATTCTTGCAGCAGCAAATCCGGATGTATTGTATCGTTCGGCTGATGCTGGTTTGACGTGGACACGATTTAATTTGTCTCCGTTTGCTTCGGCGGGTTTGATTGGTGATGTTGCGTTGGCTGCTGATCTGAATGGAAATTATTATTGCCAGGATCTGGACGGGAGCTTTTTATTCCGAACATTAAAATCAGCTGACTTCGGAGTAACCTGGAATACAGAAACCGTTTTTGGTGATGCAGGTTGGGTGGAAGATAAAAATTGGCTGACTGTTGATCGTGTGCCTTCATCGCCTTACGTTGGAAATTTATATTGTGCATGGACGCGCCGCAGCAGTGGTCCGGCGGATCCCGGTTATATTTTTGTAAATCATTCTGTCAATGCAGGTGTAAGCTGGGTGCCGCGTGATACACTTTTTGCAGATCCTTCTTCGCCTGCAATTCCACCGATCGGAACCGGGCTTGCTGTTGGTCCTTCAGGAGAGATCGGTGTTTCGTGGGGTGGAGGATTGCCCAATACAATTCGTTTTAAGAAGTCGCTTGATGGCGGAAATACCTGGCCTGCGAGTTCAGTCGTCATTGATAACAACGTGCAACCTGCCAATGATTATTATGATAATATTTCTCACCCGATAAATTTTTCTGCGCAATTCACTTCGCTTGCTGCAGATATCAGCGGAGGTTCTTACAATGGAAATTTGTATTGTGTTTGGGATGATGTAAGAAATGGTGTTGACAATGCAGATATTTTTCTTGCGCGTTCTGCTGATGGCGGCGTTACCTGGTCAACACAACGCATCAATGATGATTTAACAACACGCAATCAAGTTGTGCCGACAGTTGCCGTTGATCCGATTACCGGATGGGTTTATGTTGCGTATCTAGACGGAAGATTAAACACGGATGGATTTGATGACACATTAAATTATTATCTCGCCTGGTCGCAGGATGGTGGAATGACTTTTCAAAATGTGCGCATCAGCCAGCAATCATCCACTGTAAATTATATTCATTCTGATTATATGGGAATGGATGCTTATGGTGGAAAATGTCAATTGCTTTGGGTTGGTGGAATCGGAGTGCAACAAACATGGACGGCAAGCGTTACGCAAAATCAATTGCTTACTTCCGGATCAGAATTAGAAGTAAAAAATTCGCTTTTGCTTTTTCCTGCTGTACCGAATCCGTCGATTGATTTTACAACATTCGATTTTGAAATTTCAGATGCTGCGGCAATTTCAATGACGGTAATTGATATCAACGGAAGAGTAGTAGCACAACCAATGAACAATGTCGATTATTATGCGGGTCGCCACCAATACAAATTGGAACATCAGCAATTGAATCTTGCAGCAGGAACGTACATCGCAACAATTACAAGCGCACTAGGAACGAGCAGCAGGAAGTTTATGATCGCGAATTGATGGCGTACGAAAAACGAAATTAATTACGAAAAAGTGCGAAAAGCGAAAAGTTTACGAACGCCTCGTACCCATTTCGTTTTTCGCCCCGATTTCGTTTTTCGTTCCCTTTTCGTTTTTCGAACTTTTTCGCCCCGATTTCGTTTTTCGTTCCCCGTTTAGTTTTTCGAACTTTTTCGCCCTGATTTCGCTTTTCGTACTCCGCTAAACAGAATAAAGCAAGCCATACTTCTCCTTCGCATAATCCATAAAATACCGGAAGCTTAATTTTTCGCCGGTAACACGTTCGCACAAATCTTTTGCTTCATAACGTTTGCCATGCTGATGAATATTTTCACGCAACCATTTCAGCAGTGAAGAAAAATTTCCTTCTTCGATTTCTTTTTCGAGTGATGGAATATCTTTTTTCGCTTTGTTAAAAAATTGTGCTGCATAAAAGCTTCCCAATGAGTAAGTAGGAAAATAACCGAAGCTTCCATGCGACCAATGCACATCCTGCAAACATCCTTCCGCAGCAGAAGGAACATCGATGCCGAGATAATCTTTGTAGCGTTGATTCCAGAATGCAGGAATTTCTTCGGCCTGCAATTTATTTTCAAATAATGCCTTCTCCACTTCAAAACGAATCATGATGTGAAAATGATACGTCAGCTCATCTGCATTGATCCGAATGAAAGAAGGCTGCACCACATTAATCGCAGAAAAAATATCTTGTGCAGAGGAATCTTTTAATTGTTCGGGAAACGATTTTTTCAATCCGGAAAATTGACCTTTCCAGAACGCGATGCTTCTTCCTACATTATTCTCCCACAAGCGCGATT
>JBKJMR010000074.1:0-5285 GCA_046596275.1 Bacteroidia bacterium
TTTTACTAAAAAAAAGAAGAAGATAAATAATCGGGGAATTGACAGGCTCGCATCAAAAATTATCCCGGACAGTAATGAATTAATATTTACATTTTATCATCCGGTCTTTGCCTTGCATATCCTGCAAAAGCTGAACATCCGAATAACCGGCTTTCTGAAAAAGGATCGCTGTGTCAATTCCCAATGCTTCGTTGATCTCGACGTAGATTGCTCCACCGGCTTTCAATTTCGATTTTCCGGTTTCGGCGATGTATTTGTAAAACAACAACGCGTCTTCATCCGGAACAAATAATGCAAGATGTGGCTCATGCTCTACAACATTCTCATGCATGGAAGAACGCTCTGAGCTTTTTATATACGGCGGATTAGAAACGATAATGGTACACGGATGCAATTTAGCAATCATGGCCTGATCGCAAATATCGCCGTGGATAAAATGAATTTCACATTCATTACGCAATGCATTTTCCTTAGCCACTTTAATTGCTTCTTCGGAAATATCCAACGCATAAACATGACAACGCGGAAGATTTTTTTTCAATGCAATAGCAATACAACCGCTGCCCGTTCCGATATCAAGAATAGAAAAGCTTTCGGCATGAGATTTTGCATCGTCAAGAATTAGCTTTACCAGCTCTTCCGTTTCAGGTCGCGGAATGAGCACATGGGTATTGACGATAAATTCCATTCCGTAGAACGAAGCTTTTCCTAAAATATACTGAATCGGCCTGCCGCGTTTTAAATCTTTAACTGCAAAATGAAATTTCAACAGATCAGATTCGCTGACAGTTCGATCGTGCTTGATCATCAGATCCATTTTTGTAAAGCCAATAAAATCTTCGAAACAATATTGAATGAATATTTCAATCTCGTCTTTTTCATAACGGGACGAAAGCTCATTACGAAAGTATTGCGCGATATCGGATATTTTATTGGATGGAATTCTCATTTTCTTTATTCGAAAATTCGAAATTTGAAAATTCGAAGATTCATTATTTTCATTTTATAACTTTAATTTTCGAATTTTCGAATCGTCAAATCTTCGAATCTTCCTTAACCGGTAATTCTTTCGGATTAGGCGTTTCATATCCTTTGACGACTGTTAATCCTTCTTTTTCGCCTGCTTTGATCATTATTTCCCACGCTGCTTTTCTTTCGTTCGGAATTTCTCCGTCGAGAATTGCTTCGCGGATGAGGGTTTTAATATTTCCAACCTGTATGTTCGGGCGAATATTAAAAGCATTCATAATATCTTCTCCTGTAACAGGCGGCTGCCAATTCCGGATATTATCTTTTTCTTCAATCTCTTTCAGCTTGGTGCGAACGAGCTCGAAATTTTTCATGTATTTTTTTACACGTTCTTCCTGCTTAGAAGTAATATCACTTTCGCAAAGCTTCATCAAATCATCAATATCATCACCTGCGTCAAATAACAAACGACGAATTGCAGAATCTGTTACCTCCGCTTTTGCAAGAACGATCGGGCGCAAATGAAGCTGCACTAATTTCTGCACATATTTCATTTTTGCATCGAGCGGCAATTTCAAATGTGCGAAAATCTTCGGAACCATTCGTGCACCGCGGTCTTCATGCCCGTGAAATGTCCAGCCGTGACCTTCTTCATAACGTTTTGTTGCCGGCTTTGCAATATCATGCAGGATAGCCGCCCAGCGCAACCAAAGATTTTCTGAACGTGTGCAAACGTTATCGAGCACCTGGAGTGTGTGATAAAAATTATCCTTGTGCGCATGACCTTTAATTACATCTACGCCATGCAACGCTACCATTTCAGGAAAAATTAAATGAAGCAAACCGGAATCAAACAATAATTTGAAACCGATAGACGGAACTTTTGCTGCAATAATTTTATTCAGCTCATCAATGATCCGCTCCTTAGAAACAATTTTTATACGTTCTTTATTTTTCGAGATCGAATCGAATGAATTTTTCTCGATCGTATAATTCAGCTGCGTGGCAAAACGAATAGCGCGCATCATACGCAACGGATCATCCGAATAAGTAATATCAGGATCAAGCGGCGTGCGGATGATCTTATTTTCCATATCGGAAATGCCATCAAAAGGATCAAGCAGCGTTCCGTAGTCTGCTGCATTCAGACTTATTGCAAGCGCATTAATTGTAAAATCGCGGCGATCCTGGTCATCCTTGAGCGAACCATCTTCAACAATTGGTTTGCGTGAATCGCGGTTGTAAGATTCTTTGCGCGCACCAACAAATTCAATATCGAGATCGTCGAGCTTAACTTGCGCTGTTCCGAAATTTTTAAACACATGCACATTTACACGCAGGCGTTTTGCAACTGCTTCTGCAAGGGAAATTCCAACTGTCTTTTCGCCTGTACCTTTCCCGATCGCCACCACATCAATATCCTTCGAGTCACGACCAAGAATTGCATCACGCACAAAACCGCCAATGACATACGCATCGATCCCAAGCCGTGAAGCTTCGTCGGCGATGATTTTGAATGAATGATGATTGAGATGCTCTTTCATTTTACCGGCAGCAAATTACGCAGATTAAATTATGGAAATTATCCGAAGATGCCGTAATGCCTGCTATGTAAAGTGTTATTTAATAAACGCAGAGTCGCCAACACATTTATTGATCATCTTCACGAGCTTGCCGAACTCAGGAGAAACAAGACTTGGCTTAAGCACATTATTATAGCTACAGCCAAGCATACGTTCGTTTGCAATAATCTCAAGACGCATTGTAGTTACATCTTTGGCTTCGTATTTATCGACGTTGAATAAACGATCGTTGCGCAATGCATTTACAGCATAAATAAAAACAGAATCCATCATTGCTTTTTCTACTTCGTATGATTTGTTGTAGATGATAGAATCCTGGTCGTCGTACCTGAAATGATGAAGCAGCTGTTTTGCCTGCGACGAATCGTAATCAAAATAAATTTCATTTTCGCGGCCGGCCCAATAATTACCGGTTTCAAAACGGATATGATAAACAGCCGGAGTTTGCATCGCAACTTTTTTTGTTTCAGGCTTGCATGAAAAAGCGACAAGCACGACACAAAAAAGAAACAGGAAGAAGGTTTTTGAAAACATGCGGCAAATTTAACGTTTTCTTATTATAGAAAACGAAATTCTTTATTTAAGTTCTCCCATCACTTTTTTAGCCTCAATCGTCAACGCGCATTTGAAATGAACCTCAGGACATTCCATGTGACCGTGAAGTCCGCAAGGTTTGCAAGTCAACGGAATTTCTGTTTCAACGATGCGCGAATTATCGGATAAAGGTCCGAAGCCGAACGCAGGAACGGTGGAACAATAAATTGCAGTGACAGGGGCATTCATTGCAGAAGCAAAATGCATGGGTGCGGAGTCGTTGACATAATTCATTTTCGCACTTTCCATTAATGCAGCGGATTGCAAAAATGTAAGTTGTCCTGCAAGATTCGCCACATTTTCTCTTGCCGAACGCTTCACGATCTCTTCACAGGTTTTAGAATCGGATGGTGCACCTAACAAATAGATGCGGTAACGTTGAGGAATGATCCTGATCAGCTCTACCCATTTTTCTTCGGGCCACTGTTTCGTAAACCAAACAGAAGTCGGCGCAATACAAACATATTCACCTACATTTTTAAAATAAGAGATCAGCTTGTGATCGGCATCTGACGGATAAAGTTTAGGTCGCGATGAGCCAGCATCCGCAAAATGTTCTATAAGATCAAGATTTCTTCTTACTTCATGTTTCCCTGTTCCGATCTCATGCAGAATTTTTCGCGTGAAAAAAGAAGACATCGGATTTTTATCAAAACCTATTCTTTCTTTTGCTCCTGAAAATGCAGTAAAAATTCCCGAGGAAGCAAACCGGTGCATATTCACCACCATATCATATCGCTTCGAACGGATCTTCCAAACCAGCTTCCATATATTTTGGAGCTTGTCATTTTTCTTATCAAAGATCATTACTTCCCTGATGAAAGGATGATCTTTTAGAAGACTTTCATTTCCTTTCCGAACTAAAAAATCAATCTGTGCTTCCGGGAAAACACGGTGAAGCTTTTCAAGGACAGGTGTCGCAAGAACTACATCGCCGGTGAAGGCAGTTTGTATGAGAAGGATCTTTTTCAAATTCAAAATTCAGGATTCAAAATTCAAAATCATTTGAAAAATATTATTTCGTTGCAGGGAAATAATATTCAATATTCAATTTTGAATCTTGAATTAAACGGCAACATCATATTCCCGTAAAGCATTATTCAAAGATGTTTTCAAATCCGTGCTCGCTTTCCTTTGTCCGATGATCAACGCGCATGGAACATTGTATTCACCAGCCGCAAATTTTTTCACATAACTTCCGGGAATAACTACCGAGCGTGATGGAACGAAACTTTTATATTCAACAGGTTTTTCTCCTGTAACGTCAATGATTTTTGTTGAAGCAGTCAACACCACATTCGCACCAAGCACTGCTTCTTTACCTACACGCACTCCTTCCACTACAATACAACGCGAGCCGATAAAACATCCGTCTTCAATAATTACAGGCGCTGCTTGCACTGGTTCGAGCACACCACCGATTCCAACACCACCGCTCAAATGAACATCTTTTCCGATTTGCGCACATGAACCAACCGTCGCCCATGTGTCGACCATTGTTCCGCTATCTACAAACGCACCGATATTCACATAACTTGGCATCATGATCACACCTTTTGCAAGGTATGCGCCGTAACGTGCAATTGCATGGGGAACAACGCGCACACCCAGCTCTGCATAATTCTTTTTGAGCGCCATTTTATCGTGGAATTCCATCGGACCAACTTCAAATGTTTCCATTTTACGCGTCGGGAAATAAAGGATCACCGCTTTTTTCACCCAGTCATTTACTTTCCAGTTTTCCCCATCCGGTTCAGCCGTGCGAAGCTTTCCTTTGTCGAGTAATTCAATTACTGCGTTGATTGCATCAATTGTAGTTTTTTCGCTGAGCAGACTTCTGTTTTCCCAGGCTGCTTCAATGAGAGGTTGTAGGTTTTCCATAATCAGGGCGAATTTACGAATAGAACACGGATAACACGGACCTAATGGATTTTCGCTGATTTTTTAGCTGTTTTTATCCGTCCAATCCGTGTTATCCGTGTTCTATTTCATATGACAAGCTATCTTTGGAAAGATGCCAAGACTTCTCGCCATCGATTACGGAACCAAACGCTGCGGAATTGCAGTAAGCGATCCAATGCAAATTATCGCGCAGGGACTTACAACAGTTCACAGCAAAGACCTGCTAAACTTCCTCGA
>JBKJMR010000154.1:0-5391 GCA_046596275.1 Bacteroidia bacterium
CTTAAGCAGAAAAGTATTGAACGAACCTATTGCGAAAAAAACTACAAGTATGATACGCTTTTTGGTGGATACTATACGAACAATACTGAATTGTATTTAGAATATTATGAAAATGGACAAATGAAAAGAGCGATTGGCATTAGCGATACAGTAAAATACTGGTATGATGATGGTAAGCTTAAAGGTTGGAGCTACCGCGATACTTCTGCAGAATTTTATCATGATGGCGCGGTAAAAAAGCAAGAAATATCATGGTATACAAAAGGTCCTGAATTTTGGGGCGGATTAAAACATTCATTGGAGGTTGAATTTCATTCGAATGGAAAAATTGCGAAGGAGCATTTAGTGAGAGATGAATTAATAGAAGATGGAGTTACTAATTCACATTATAACTGGGAATGGGATGAACAAGGCAATCTGATTTTGAAACCCAAAAATTGGAAAGGTCCGCCACCGCGAACAAAGTAAAGTTGGGTATAGAATAGAAAACAGATAAGACGAACAACATGAAAATCCCAACATTAGAAGGAACAATTGACAGACGCATCCTGATCAATTTTGCTGTTGATAAAGATGTGCTCGCAAATTATTTACCTAAACCGTTTCGCCCGGTGCTGGTTAATGATAAAGGTCTTGCTGGAATTTGCTTAATACGTTTGAAATATATTCGTCCTGCGGGATTCCCGGAAATTATCGGAATCGGTTCGGAAAACGCAGCGCACAGAATTGCTGTTGAATGGACCGACAACGGAAAGGTCAAACAAGGTGTTTATATTCCACGGCGCGACACAAACTCTTTATTTAATCATTGGACAGGCGGACGACTTTTTCCCGGCGTACACCATTTGGCAAAATTCGATGTCAGTGAAAATGCTGATGAATATAAAATTCACATCGTAAGTTCGGATGAAAATGTGATTTCCATTAGCGCAAAAAAATCTGAAAGTTTTAACAGCAATTCCATCTTTAAAAATCTTAAAACAGCTTCAGATTTCTATAAGAGTGGGGCCATTGGATATTCGCCGAATAAATCCGGTTACGATGGAATGGAATTAAAAAACACTCGAATGGCATGTTGATCCACTCGCAGTTGAAAATGTGAAGTCAAGCTTTTTTGAGAATGAAACTGTTTTCCCAAAAGGAAGTGTAACATTTGACAACGCTTTACTAATGCGTGGCATAAAACACCGGTGGAAAAATTACGATGTTTGTCCCGCATGAAAAAAAACATCAATATCCTGGTAGTTATTCTAAGCGGTTTCCTCCTTGCCGGTTGTGGCAATGAAAAAAATGCTCAGTCCGACATTGCCGACTCGTGTCATTTTGAAAGATTCATTATAAAATCCATTGACAAAAAAGCATCAGCTACTTTAATCAATACACCGACAGCGATTTTATTTTTGGATATGTACAAAGAAGTAATGAAGCACGATAATGAAGTTTCGTATGATTCATTACCCGATAAGCTCAAACACGACAATCGTCAAATGATTTACACAATACTTGATCAACAAGGTTTTTTCGGAGCAGTGATCACACCGGTTCTTGATTCTTTGAAAGTGAATATCGTTGAAGGCAAAACATCCGACAGCACATTGACATTTATTGTTGACGGGAAGTCCTACACAATAGATATTACACACTTCAAAGAAAATGATGGCGTCGTTTATTTCACGCCCGGAAAAAAACCTGTTTTACGTAACCTTCATGCCGGATCAGAATATTGCAGCGACGTGGATTTTGTACATGAATACTTCAAATAAAAAAAGTGCCAACGAAAGTATTTTTCCTTGGCACTTTTTAAATTTTCATCAATCTCCTTCAATTACCAATTTACCAGATTACTAGATTACCAAATCCTTCTACCTGCTAACAATAATTCTCTTCGTCACCTTCCCTCCGCCTACCATTGCCAATTCCACAAAGTACATTCCTGGCTGTTGTTCGGTTAAATCAATTTGATTCGGAACCGGTTGCTCCGGTGTTGCTATGTGCTGCGCAACCGGTGAACCAAGCATATTGTAAACAACGATGCTTGAAAGCTCTTCATTATCTGAATTTACTTTAAAAATTCCTTCACTCGGATTCGGATACAAACCGATCTCAGCGCTGATCTCTTTTTTCTGTGTTGCAGTTTCAACAGGCGCTTTTGCAGGAACGGTTTTTGAAGTCATCACCACATTGTCCGGCTGAAAAACAGGATGCATTTTAAATCCGTCAAGCCACACACCTGAGTTTGCATTAGGATTGATCGCACGGACAGAAATAAATTTTCCGTTATTCGGCGCAGTGAAACGGATGGTGTATTCCAACCAGTCAGTTCCAACATTATCAGCTGAAATAGTATAAAAAATTTGGCCTGCTAAAGAATCCGCAACACTCTGTCCGACTTCAATATTAGAAGCTACAGCATGAAGACGCGCGAAAAATGTAAGTGAGTACTGAACACCTTTTGTAAGCGGTTCAGATAACTCAAGTGTTATTGCTTCAGAACGGATTCCGCCGTTAACGTTGGTCGCAATACCGACAAACCAGTTTCCGTCTTTTGCAGCGCCATAATTACAATCGCTGCTTACAATATCCGGCTTACGGTACGAACCGAATGCGCGTGTATTTTTTACGTTCGAATTAAAAACCGTTGTGGAAGTATTGATCAGGCAAAGCTTTCCATTTTGCTCAAAGCTTCCGTTAATAAAATCCTGTGATTTGGCCGCAAATGGCAAAGCCATCGGAATCAATAAAAGTGCAGTACGCAAGAAGTGAATGTGTTTCATAATTTTTTACGGGAGATGTTGGTGAAACTTCTTGTTTTGGGTCAGTGTCTTTTATACTATAACTGCTAACAGGTAAAAAAGTTACAATGACCGTTCACTCTATAGCATGCAATGTGCGTGCCAAGGGAAACGGCCTGAGGCTAATAACCTGTAACAAAGGCTCCCCGCGAGAGAAACCTGTGCCTTAAACAAGTAACGAAAACCTGTGTTAAAAATTGTTCGTGGAAGGAAAGGGACGAATTGGGAAGAAAAAAAGGTGACAGGTGACAGGTGACATGGGACAAGTGTAATAAACATACACCTACACCTTTTCACCTGTCACCTTTTCACCTGTCACCCGTCACCCGTCACCCGTCACCTTTTCACCCGTCACCTGTCACCTGTCACTCGTCACCTTTCACCCTTTTCTATACAATGGCATTAAGCCCCGTAACATCCATTCCCGTAATGAGCAAATGAATATCATGCGTTCCTTCGTAGGTGATAACCGACTCTAAATTCATCATATGACGCATGATCGGATATTCGCCGGTGATTCCCATTCCGCCGAGCATTTGACGTGCTTCACGCGCGATGGTGATGGCCATGTGAACGTTGTTTCGTTTTGCCATCGAAATTTGCGCAGGCGTTGCGCGATTCTCATTTTTCAATACACCTAATCTCCAGCAAAGCAATTGCGCCTTGGTGATTTCGGTGATCATCTCCGCTAATTTTTTCTGCTGCAGCTGAAATCCACCAATTGGTTTTCCGAACTGAATTCGTTCTTTCGAATAACGTAAAGCAGTGTCATAACAATCCATCGCCGCACCGATTGCGCCCCAGGAAATTCCGTAACGCGCGCTGTTCAGGCAGCTCAATGGTCCTTTCAAACCTTTAACTGTCGGGAAAATATTTTCTTTCGGAACTTTTACGTTATCGAAAACCAATTCGCCGGTTGCACTTGCACGCAAACTCGATTTGCCATGCGTTTCAGGAGTTGTAAATCCTTCCATTCCGCGTTCAACAACCAACCCGCGAATGTCGCCGGCTTCATCTTTCGCCCACACCACCGCAATGTCAGCGAAGGGTGAATTGGATATCCACATTTTTGCGCCGTTCAAAAGCACATGATCACCTTTGTCTTTGAAATTGGTGATCATTCCCGAAGGATTTGAACCATGATCAGGCTCGGTCAGACCGAAACAACCCATGAGTTCGCCGGTTCCTAATTTCGGAAGATATTTTCTTTTCTGCTCTTCAGTACCGAATGTAAAGATCGGGTACATCACAAGCGAACTTTGTACGGAAGCAGTCGAACGGATTCCTGAATCGCCACGCTCGAGCTCCTGCATGATCAATCCGTAAGAAATCTGGTCGAGACCATGACCACCATATTCCGCCGGGATGTACGGACCGAATGCGCCGATCTCTCCAAGTCCTTTGATGATCTGTTTGGGAAATTTTGCCTGCTGCGCGTAATCTTCAATGATTGGTGAAATTTCTTTTTTCACCCATGCGCGGGCGGTATCGCGTACAAGCTTGTGCTCATCTGTAAGCAAATCATCACACTGGTAATAATCGGGAGCCTGGAAATTGTCTGTAGCCATTACTTTTTATTTTTTTGATTTTGATAAGCGTCTGAACGCCGTAGCTTTTTGGCGAAGGAGGACAAAAATAGACAAAACATATTGCCATAAACCTTAATCAATTCATCTGCGAAAGATAGTTTACTTGGATTCGGGCTAATTTTTTCCAATCTTTCTCACGATTAACATTGTGTGTATATACATATAAATGTTAATTTTGACCGAAATCTTCCTGCTGAATGTTACTGGCAGGGTAATTGCAAAACCGAATACAGACCAATCAAAAAAGCTAATTGCTATGAAAAAATCAATGTTTGTTTTTATCGCTGTTTTGGCAACAGCCATTACCATGAATGCACAAGTTTACAAAGGAGCAAGATCAGTGGTTTCTTTTTATTCCGGCACACCGTTAGAGGATATTACTGCTAAGGATACAGTTGCTACTGTTATTCTTAATGGAAAATCAGGTGACGTTCTTGTGACTGTTCCGATCAAAGGTTTCATTTTCGCGAATTCCCTGATGCAGGAGCACTTCAATGAAAATTACATGGAAACCGATAAAGCCGGTCCGAAAGATGCTAACGGAAAAGTAACTTACCCGAATCAGAAAGCAACTTTCAAAGGAAAGATCAATGAGCCGGTTGATTACACAAAAGACGGTACAACAAAAGTGACCATCACAGGAAATCTAACCATTCACGGTGTTACCAAACCAAGAACGCTGGATGCTACGCTTATTGTAAAAGGCGGACAAGTGACCGTTGATTCAAAATTCCAGGTTGCCTTGGTTGATCATAATATTGCAGTTCCAACAGCTGTAGGAGCTAAAATTGCTGAAAAAATCGATGTTACTGTTCATAGTGAATTGGTAAATGCATCTAAAAAATAGTCATGCATTTCGCAGATTACACCGATTAAAAAGCCTGCGATCTGTAAAATTTAATTGATAAATTAAAAATCCACATCTTAAACGGTGTGGATTTTTTTATGCTCCTCACCTGCATTAATATGAAATTGCAATGTCTTATGTGTAAATTCGCGTTTAAAGAATA
>JBKJMR010000200.1:0-2977 GCA_046596275.1 Bacteroidia bacterium
CATTCTAGCAACGATGGCGAATAGAAATGCTATTAAGCTTGAAGTGCCGAGTACAGTGCAGGTAGAGCAAATGCAATCGAAGCAGGTGCTGTTAGCAGTGGATGCGAATCATAATTATTTTATTAATAATGTCCCAATCACCATTGACCAGATGGAGCCTGCTTTATTAGCAGAAACCAAAGCGAAGCAAAATACAAACGTTACATTGGTTATGGACAAATCACTTTCAATCCAGGACCTCGCGGATGTGATGCAAATTGGCAGTAAGCTTAAACTGAAGATGGTGCTTTCGGCTAAAACCACTAAATAAAATGGTAACCACATTCCCAATGCTGCTCGATGACAATCGGGACGAACGCCAGGCGAAAGTTATTTCGTGGATCACTACTGCGGCAATTGCAATTTTGCTTTTCCTGGTATTGTTCCTGATCAAGATCATTACACCTATTCCTGCCATTCCACCGGATCCTGAAGCAATGACACTTGAGATCGGATTGAATATGGGAACAGGCGGCACTTCGGAGGTACAAGGCGGAGGATCGCAAGGAAATACAGGCGAACCGGGAATGCAAGCACCTTCTGATGCTGATAACGCACCTCCTTCAAGTCCAACTGACAATGGTGCTGTAACGGGTGACAATCCTGATAATCCATCAGCAACAAATACGAACCACACCGGAACAGCAAAACAGCCAAGCAAAGAAATGCTTGCGGCGATTGCAAACTTTAATAAGAACAAAGGAAAAGCTTCAGTCAAGATTGGTGGTGACGGACAAGGTGATCCGTATACTGGTGGAATAGGTGATGGAAGCGGTTCTGATCTTGGGCCGAAGAATGGTGGTGATGTTGGAACTGATGGCGATGGCGGAAAAAAAGGAACAGACCCGATTGGCAACGGAAATCGCATACGTTCCATTTTATCCACGCCGCAAATTGTAAATCCGACACAAGAAGAAGGAAAAGTTGTGGTTAACGTTTATGTAAACCGCGATGGAAAAGTGATCAAAACAGAACGCAGCTCAGCAGGAAGCACCACATTTAATCCGACGCTGATCGCAACTGCGACACAATCGGCTTACAAGATCAAATTCAATCCTGATCCGCAAGGTCCGGAAGTGTTGTTGCTTGCGATTGATATTGTCTTTACACTTAAATAAAATCTTGCGAGGGGAACGATAAGCGGGGAACGAATTACGAATCAAAACGAATATACGAATCAAAAAAAACGATTCGTATATTCGGGAAATTCGTAATTCGTTCCCTTTCGTATTTTCGTACGCATTCGTAATTCGTACCCAATGGAATCTCTCTCGTTTAAAAAGACGCTCGATTATTTATATAGCTGCTTACCAATGTTTCACCGCGTTGGGCCTGCTGCTTACAAGCCGGATCTTTCCAACACGATAAAAATTTGTGAAGCACTCGATCATCCTGAAAATAAATTCAGATCGGTTCACATTGCGGGTACGAACGGAAAAGGTTCCACTTCTCACCTGCTCGCTGCTGTTTTGCAGGAAGCTGGTTACAAAACAGGATTATATACTTCGCCGCATCTCAAAGATTTTCGTGAGCGCATTCGTATCAATGGCAAAATGATTCCGAAACCACGCGTGGTTAAATTTGTTGCAGATCACAAAAAGTTATTTAAAAAAGTACAGCCTTCTTTTTTTGAATGGACTGTCGGATTAGCATTCGATTATTTCGCGAAAGAAAAAGTTGAGATCGCTGTAATTGAAACCGGTCTTGGTGGAAGATTAGATTCTACCAATGTAATTACGCCGTTGGTTTCCGTGATTACCAATATCAGCCTTGATCACACGAACCTGCTTGGAAAAACGCTGAAAAAAATCGCCACAGAAAAAGCAGGAATTATTAAACCGGGAGTTCCTGTCGTGGTCGGTGAAACGCAGGAAGAAGTAAAAGCTGTTTTTGAAAAGAAAGCGAAAAAAGAAAAAGCACCATTGCGTTTTGCGGATGATGAATTACAGGGAACTCAATTTCA
Source organism: Bacteroidia bacterium (assembly GCA_046596275.1). Taxonomy (GTDB): domain Bacteria; phylum Bacteroidota; class Bacteroidia; order Palsa-965; family Palsa-965. Next base: position 2,003 of record JBKJMR010000200.1, read on the forward strand.
TCAAACCAAAACGCTTCCTCTTTTTTTGATGGGCACAATAAAAGCCGGAAAAAATGTTGTGCATGAAAAATTGCGTTGCGGGTTGCCGGGAATGTACCAGCAAAAAAATATAATTACGGTTCTTTCTGCTATTGACATCCTGCGCGAAACCGGTTTTACTATTCCTGATCATGCCATCCGCAAAGGAATTCAAAATGTGGTTGCGCTCACCGGTTTGCAGGGGCGCTGGCAAACACTTTCTCAAAAGCCATTGACAATTGCCGATACGGGGCACAACGAAGCCGGGATTAAAGAAGTGGTGGCGCAATTAAAAAAGACGCCGCATAAAAAGCTGCACATCGTATTTGGTGTAGTCGGCGACAAGGATCCTTCGCGTGTTTTGGCACTTTTACCCAAAAAAGCAAGCTACTATTTTTGCAAGGCAAACCTTCCGAGATCGATGGATGAGGCTGATTTGGCCCGAAAAGCGGAAAAAGCAGGGTTAAAAGGCAAAATATTTTCGTCGGTTAAAGAAGCGCTGAAAGCTGCGCAGGACGTGGCTTCCAGGGGAGATTTGGTATTTGTGGGAGGCAGTACTTTTGTGGTTGCGGAGGTGATTTAAAAAGATTTTTTGCAGGTTTTAAAGAACAAGCTATATTTGCACCCCGCAAGGGAAAAAAGGGAGCTTAGCTCATCCGCCGTGGCGGAGGTTCAGAGCACCAAGAAAAGTCAAGGGGAGCTTAGCTCAGCTGGTTCAGAGCATCCCGACCACAGTCGGGAGAGTCACTGGAACAAGAATAAAAAAGGGGAGCTTAGCTCAGCTGGTTCAGAGCATCAAGAAAAAAAGGGGAGCTTAGCTCAGCTGGTTCAGAGCATCTGCCTTACAAGCAGAGGGTCATAGGTTCGAACCCTATAGCTCCCACAAGAATCACAAAGGTTGCAGAAATGCAGCCTTTTTTTTGTCGTCACGTACGCGCAAAAAACTCTTCTTGTGTT
>JBKJMR010000256.1:0-2611 GCA_046596275.1 Bacteroidia bacterium
ACAAACGTTTACAAACACTTATTCCCGGATAATAATGTGTTACGTTGCTAACCCCGCTAACTTGTTTTTCGCCTGCTAATCTTTTGTATTTTTATTACACAGCGTTAACCCAAACGAAACATAGTCTTTACATAACGATGAGCAAAAAATTACTCCTGCTACTTTCCTTAATTGTTATTTCCTTTTCAACAATCTCAGCGCAATCAGAACTATTTCCTATTGAGAAATCCGCCTTAGCAACTTCTGCTGTCGTTGATTCTTCCTACCGTGAACAGGATCCAAATGCACCGCATATTGCTGCTATTCCTTTTGATTCTTCTACGCTGCCCATCGTTTACATTCGCACCAACTGGCAATGGATTCCAAACGAACCAAAGATCACGGCCGAAATGGGAATCATCGATCATGGTTACAATCAAATGAATTACGTTACCGATGTGCCGAATGATTTTGATGGCTTTATCGGAATCGAAAGACGCGGAAGCATTTCGCAGCTCTGGCCGCAGAAATCGTATTCTGTTGAAACACGCGATTCAGCTGGTAATTCAGACAATGCTTCTTTGCTCGGAATGCCTTCTGAAAATGACTGGATCTTATATGGACCATTTGATGATAAAACGATGATGCGAAATGTGATGACGTATCAATTAGCAAGAGAAATGGGCTATTGGGCGCCGAGAACGCAATACGTGGAATTAGTGATCAACACGTATGGATATCCCGAATACCAGGGCGTTTATATTTTGATGGAAAAAATAAAACGTGATAATGATCGCGTCAACATTTCGAAATTAGACAGCACAGAAAATACCGGCGATGATGTGACCGGCGGATATATTTTTGCAATCGACAGAAATATCTGGGCTGGCGACAGTGGTTTTGTTTCTGCGAATCCACAAGGATTATTTTTTGCTTACAAATATCCTGCAGGCGACGAGATCACACAACCACAAATGGATTATTTAAAAGCATATGTCGATAGTTTTGAAGCGGCGATGGCTGCTCCCAACTTTGATGATCTTACAAATGGTTTTAGGAAATATGCTTACGAACAATCGTTCATGGATTATTTTTTCTTTACTGAAATGAGCAAAAATATTGATGCGTATAAACGAAGCTCATATTTCTATAAAGATAAATACAGCGATGGTGGAAAAATTCATTGCGGTCCTTTGTGGGATTACAACTCCGCGTGGTTCAATATTCATTATTGTGGTTTTGATGTCGACACCGGCTGGGCTTACCCCATGACGTGTTGGGTGTCAAATTCTCCTGTGCCTTTCTGGTGGGAAAAAATGCTGGAAGACAGTATTTATTCGCGCGATTTGAAATGTCGCTGGATCACCTGGCGCAGCACTGTGCTGGACACGAATCATATGTTTGACATTATAGACAGCATTGCAAATTATATTCGTCCGGCAGCGGTGCGTCAATATGCTGAATATGGATTTACTGAAAATTTCCAGAACCAGGTGGATACTTTGAAATGGTGGATCAGAAACCGTGTGACCTGGATGGATGCAAACATGCCGGGAAATTGCTGGAATCTTAGTGTAAATGAATCATTGCCGGTGGAAACGTTTGAAGTTTTTCCGAATCCCGCGAGCTCAGAAATTACTGTGGCATTTAATTTTCCGTCCAATGAAAAGATCACGATTGAAGTGTATGATCCATTAGGAAAAAAAGCAAAAAGCATCCCGACAAAAAATTATGCATCCGGTGAAAATAAAATTGCGCTTGATCTTTCTGAATTACCGCAAGGCGTTTATTTTATTCAATTCACTACAACAAATGGAACGCTGACAAAACGAATTGTCAAACTTTGATATTGAAGTTTTCAGTTAATCCAGCGGAGTGATCAGCACTTTTTCTGTTTGCACCAGCTTATCGTTGTAATTAAATACCAGGAGATATTGACCTGCTTTTAATACACCTCTGAGATTAATAAAAATGGTTCCGTCAGAATTAAATTCGCTTAATATTCTGCTGTGCGCTAAGTTTCCGTAAGCATCATAAATATCCAAACGAATTGGTGCGGGAACATTTCTATAAACTTCCAGCATCATTTCTCCATCATTCGGATTCGGATAAAGCCGGAAAGCTCTTGCCGAATCCTGTCCGACTGTGCTATTGCCGTATAAATAATCACGGCTGACTGATTGCGCATCTGCGGCGGCTGAAAATAATAAAACCAGCAAGCCAACTACAAAGATCAAACGTTTCATAACCCATCGATTTCGTTCAACACTAATTTCACTTATAAAATTAGCCAATTCGATTTTATCGGGTACGAAATTTCGATGCAAAGCAGCTTTGCCAAGATCAATTGAGAGAATAAAATGACGGCTGCTAAAATGTATCCAGGATGCGATAAAATTTGTCCTGCATCGGCACATTTTCCTTCACTTTTGCTTTCATAAATACCGCTCCCAAAGGAGAAACGGCAGAAATAGCAAAATAATTTGTCTCCCCGATGCTGATCTTTCCTGCTGCAATTGAAATATAAAAATTCCCTTTATCTGTAATAATCACATTGCCGGGTTTTATTTTATCGATGGAAATTGCAGTGGGAATTCCTTCCATCACCTTGCTCATCTTCTGCAATTCGTTC
>JBKJMR010000328.1:0-4395 GCA_046596275.1 Bacteroidia bacterium
TTTTAAATTCACATAGCTTAAATCAAATTGAAAGGGAAGGTAAATGTGATAAGTAAAATTAACCAGTTGAAATCCCTGTTGAATACTTTCCCTGTTCCGGAATGCACCGGCTATGATTTCTATTTCCGGTTTTTTGATGTACAAATTAAAAGCGCCTCTATCTTTTTCGCGGACAGCGTTTAAGCTATCCAGCATTGCATCGCGGGAATCTTTTTGCGCAGAGCAGACGATGGTGAATAATAAGAAATAGATGAGCAGATTTAATTTCATTGGTCATTACAATATACCAACTATATACAGGAAGTAAAAATCATCCGCTCCTGAGTCATAGAAAAAAAGCAGGCGGAACAACTCGTTCCGCCTGTAAGGATAATGAAATTTAACAGCTAAAATTTAGCAGAATTTCATTACCAGGGCTGCAATTGTCTGACCACCTTTGAGCACCGCTTTTGCTTTTTTACTGCATTTGTTTTTGATAATGCAGAACCAGATTTCAGTAGCAGCAAGACCAACATAAACCGCAATAGCAACAATCTTCCACCATGCTAAATTAGTGTCTGCTCCTCTGTCCGGACTTTGACGCACGGTTCTCAGCTCAATTGCTTTGTTCAAAAGATATTGAAGTGTTGCTTGTTCACCGGGTTGTACTGCGTTTACAGTATCATTTAATACGGTTACAAGTTCCTGCGTATCTCTTGGTTTTACTTCAAGATTTTCGAAGTACACTTTAAACTCCTCAACAAATCCACTGAAGTCGGCAGGCGGACCAGCAGGAAATTGATTCGAGTTAATGTATACTTGCAGATCTTCGATCGCGAGTGTCAACAAATCAATTCCTTTATTGTTGTATTGTTGACCGAGCTCATCGTAATAGGCAATTAAATCAGGTTCGCCGCTTGCAAATTCGATTCTTCCCTTTTGCCTGAAATAAAGTTCGGATAAACCAAAGAGAGAGCATGCATCATTGAATGATTCCAGGAATGTTGCAACTTCCGTTTCCCCTGAATTCACAAATGATAGTAGCTGGGGACTACTCATCACGTCAAAGTCCATTACGGCACTTTGTTCCCTGTTTAAAATCTCGTTTCTCATGTTGTTTAGTAATTAGGATTAAAAATAAATTATAAGTTAAATATTTAACGTAGATCTAAATTATTACAACATGAAGCGTAAAACAACAAGTTATAGCTTGTTTTTTTCTTCGATGTACTTTTCGTTCTCTAAGTCGACAAGAAATAATATGGATACATTTAATGCATAAGCAATTTTGCATAATGTAGTATAAGTAGCCTGTCCGGCCTTTCGCTCAATTTGCCCGTAAGCAGAAGATGAAATGTTAATTCTGTAAGCAACGTCTGCCTGCGTCCAGCCATTTATCTCCCTGATCTTCCTGATCCTCTCACCTAACAACATTTTGAATATTTTTTTTCGGCATTAACCGAAAGGGGTATAATCTAATATACTATTTCAACGAGGCCGGATGCAAGTTTAGTCTTTGAACATGCTCGTTTTCAGCTCAAAGAATTGTTAATGCATGTATATATTTATATTCGTGTTGTTAAATAAAATGTTAAAACGATTTAAAAAATGAATTTGCGTGAAACTATTCTTGAAGAACATTCCCGCGCACAATCCGACAAAATCATCAAGTGGATTTGCGACGATAAAAAACGTTTTGCGGAGTTGGTGCATCTATTTCTTACAGATGAATATCGTGTTGTGCAACGTGCTGCATGGCCATTGAGCGATATCGGAATTAAATATCCAATTCTTGTAAAACCTTATTTGGGAAAATTTGTAAAACTGCTTTCCGATAAAGAAAAGCATCCTGCTGTGTCGCGTAATATTCTTCGTACGTTACAATTTATTGAAGTGCCTGCGAAGTATCATGGTGAAGTGGTGAATGCTTGTTTCGAATTTCTTTTGAAAAGCGAATACCCGATTGCGTTTAAAGCGTTTGCTATGACAGTACTTGCAAACATTACAAAAAAAGAACCCGATTTAAAACGTGAATTAAAAATCGTGATAGAGGAAATGATGAAGGAAGGATCTCCAGGGATAAAAGCGAGAGGAAGAATGGTTTTAAAGGGATTAAAGTGATTACAGATTACTAATTACCAATTCAATTTTCGAATTTCAAATTTTCGAATTATTCTAATTCCACATACATCCCGTCAAAATTAATCGTCATCACTTTCCACTGCATAAAAATATCCTGCCCTGCAATTCCATAATAATTTGCCAGCAGATCTGTCACACCACTCAGCTGAATGGACATACTTTTCAAAACATTTTTCGCACCGCCTAATGTATAATGTACATTTTTCACTGTGCGCATGTTTATTTTTTCTATTCCGCCTGCACCGCCAACACGTGCGCTTCCTTCATCTGCATTTCCAAGACTGTCTTTATACGTTTCATAAAACCGGTTTCCCACAATTGTAGCACCTGCGCCGGTGTCAAAAATATAAAGACGGTCGTCGCCGAAAAAAGTTACGTTTAAAAACGGCGTATTTCCTTCAAGACCGAGATTAACTGCATGCGGTTTAAAAGAAGACGCAGACGATTTAAAATGGTTGTCTTTCGTAATTTCAATTTCCTGCATCTGTGCTATCACAGGTAATCCGACAATTCCTTTGATCTTATAAATACCGCCCGCAAATTTTAATGCTTTGTCGGGAAGAATGATAAAGACAACATTTGAGAAAGTAATATTTCCTATCTGCATTTTATCCGCCCCGCCTAATTTTGATTCTAATGCATTTCGTGAAGAAGTGGTGACGGAAAATTTTGCATTCAATTCACGCACGCCCATTTTTTTTGCTTGCGATTGACTTATGGTAGAAAAATTTGCTCCGGTATCAAAAATGTAATCTTCCGTTTTATTATTCATCGTAACGGGGATACGAATGAGATTTGCAATATCCCGTTTGTAAATGATGTCAAGGTTTTCTTTCCGATCAATTGTTTGTGGCGCAACATTCACAAGGGCGGAAGTAATCTGTGCGGTGTTACGAATATCCGCTAACGTTTTTGGTTCTATGACCGATGCGTACCGGAAAAGCAAAATGGTTGAAACAGAATCCGCCCGCTTATAATTAAAAAGACGGATGTCATTTTGAAAATGCAGCAATAATAATTCAGCAGCTACGGAATCGGAATAAATAAAACTTTTAGAACCCAGGAACGATTCAATATTTTCATTTGAAAGCGCTGATTTATTAAAAAGGTAATTTTCCCACGCAAAAAAATATAATTTCTCAGGTGTCTCAACATCCGGCTCATTATAATTTATGCTGGTATATTTTTCGAGCAGCTCTTCCCTGAATTGGAAATATTCACCGCTTTTTAAAAGAGAGCTTAAACGAAGATCAGGTGAAAATTCCTGCGCGTATAAATCTGGAAAACCACAAACGAAAAAAACGCAAAATATAAGAAGACGTTTTATCACAACTCAATTTCTATTTCCTGATTTCTATCCGAACCTTTTATTTCTATTACTCTTCTTATTTCTTATTTCTGACCACTGACTACTGACTCCGCCGCGGCGGATGACCACTGACTTCTGACAACTCTTCCTTACTCAAGGTAAACCGCATCTTCCTGGTGTTCCCCCATCACAACTGAAATATGTTCCTGCATCGTTGTAGAAAGCGAAAGGCCGACAAAATTCGTCTTCACCGGGAAACGTGTATGATCACGGTCAACCAGCACAAGCGTGAGCAAAGATTTTACAGACGAATCCAAAAATAATTTTACGCCATACATCAATGTTCGTCCCGAATTTGAAACATCATCTACTACGATCACGGTTTTATTTTCAAGCTCCGGCATGGGCGAAATGGAAGCTTTTCCATCCAACGGAGAATCTTTCGAAATATGGATCTCGCACAACGTTACCTGAAGCGGAGAAATTTCTCCTAGCAAAGCAGTAATACGTTTTGCAAGACGAAAACCATTACCTGCAATTCCTGCAACAATAATTTCCTTTTCATTATAACAATGCTCATACACCTGCCACGCCAAACGATTTAATCGCTGACTGACTTGTTTTGGATTCATTACTAAGGTTCGGGTTGTAGTCATTTTGCTATCGGATTATCACTACGAATATACGCAATGTGATAAGAAATAATTGAACACGGATCAGACGGATTGGACGGATAAAAACGGATTTAAGTCCTTCGTATATTCGTTTTGATTCGTAATTCGTTCCCCAGGTAATTCGTTCCCTTCGTAATTCGTTCCATTTTTAATAGAACACGGATCAAACGGATAAAAACGGATTTAAGGCCATTCGTATATTCGTTTTCATTCGTAATTCGTTCCCTCTCGTAATTCGTTCCCTCTCGTAATTCGTTCCCTCTCGTAATTCGTTCCCCAGGTAATTCGTTC
>JBKJMR010000466.1:0-5065 GCA_046596275.1 Bacteroidia bacterium
CCATACGCGCAGGATCTCCGCGACTTCCTGCATAACGGTTTGTTTCCTCAACTGAAAATTGTCGCCCGCTTCCGATACCGAAATCATTTACTGTTCCCGCCTCATTTGTTCCTTCAATGACAACTTCTGTAGACTGAACAACAGACTGCTCCATTTCAATCCCGACGATATTTTCTTTCCCTGAATTCACAATGATATTCGGAATGGAAACAGGAAGATAACCGAGGTATTGCACACGCAACGTGTAACGCCCCACAGCAATATTTTCCATTTTATAATTTCCTTCGAGGTCAGCAGATGCGCCGGTGACCATTACAGAATCTGAATAAAGCGTCACCACACCCGGCAAAGGATTTTTAGTTTCCTTATCCACGATCTTGCCGCGAATGGTTTGCGTGTTTTGCGCTGATAAAGTGAACGAGAAAAAAAGCAGGGCGAAAACAATGAAAGGGAGTTTCATTCGTCAGTTGTTTACCCAAATATGGGGAAAAAATGTAAGAATTACGTGGGGAACGAATTACGAATGAAGACGAATTTACAAACCTCTGAAAGGAATATTTCTCAGCTAAGCATTCGTATGTTCGCCTTCATTCGTAATTCGTTCCCTTTTAGAACCTGAAATTCTTAACCGTTTCAACAAAAAATTTCACCTTGTCAACTTCCGTATCAGGGTAAAGTCCGTGACCTAAATTTGCAATGTGACGATCAGGTCCGAAAGCGCGGAGCATTTTTTCTGTTTCAGCTTTTATCGTTTCGAAATCAGCGTACAATAAACACGGATCCATATTTCCCTGCAATGTTTTATCCGGACCGATCAACGCACGTGATTCAGCAATGTCCATTGTCCAGTCGAGACCGATGGTATTGCATTTAATATCCTTAAAATCTCTGCGAACAAAATGCGCGTCTTTCGCAAAAACTGTTACAGGAACAAGCGGAGAAATTTCATCGCAGATGCGCGAAATATATCGCAATGCAAATTCGCGGTATTGTTCCGGTGAAAGCACTCCCGCCCATGAATCGAAAATCTGGATCATGTCGGCGCCGTACATCACTTGCGCTTTCAAATAAGAAATGGTGCTGAGCGTTATTTTCTCCAGCAATTTATGTGAAAGAGCGGGTTCTGCGTAAAGGAATTTTTTTGCTTTCGAAAATGTTTTTGATCCGCTTCCTTCTATCATGTAAGAAAAGATCGTCCACGGCGCACCCGCAAATCCGATCAGCGGAACACGATTTTTCAACGCTAATTTCGCAAGCACAAGCGCATCGCACACGTAAGAAAGATCAGTAGCGCCGTCAGCAATTTTTAATTTGTCAATGTCCGCATACGTCTTGATCGTATTTTCAAACCACGGACCTTTTGCTTCGATCATTTTGTAAGGCAATCCCATCGCTTCGGGAATGACAAGAATATCAGAAAAAATAATTGCCGCATCCACGCCGAGAATATCAACGGGCTGAACAGTTACTTCAGCAGCAAATTCCGGTGTTTTTACCAATTCAATAAATCCACCGATTTTCGCTCTTACTGCGCGATATTCCGGCAATACTCTTCCGGCCTGGCGCATGAGCCATACAGGGGTTCGTTCTGTTTTTTCGCCGCGGGCTGCTCTTAGGATGAGATCGTTTTCTAACATAGCACAAAAGTAGTCAGTAGACAGTTGTCAGTGTCAGGGAAAAGTCAGAAAATTAGCTTTCATACTAAAAGTGTGTGCATCAGCAATCATGCGCGGGAGAATGACTGACAACTGACAACGAACAACTGTTATCTTTGCCAAAACTTTCTCCTTGAGCACAGATATTAAATCATTCGATGTTGTTGTAGTTGGCGGTGGCTGCGTTGGTCTTGCTGCTGCGTGGAAAATAAATCTTCGTCATCCGCATTTGAAAGTTGCAGTGCTGGAAAAAGAAGATCGTCTTTCTCCGCATCAAACCGGGCATAATTCGGGCGTGATTCATTCCGGAATTTATTACAAACCCGGTTCTGAAAAAGCGCGGAATTGTGTGGAAGGCCGCCGTGAAATTGTTTCATTTGCAAAAGAGCATAAGATCGCACACGATATTTGCGGAAAACTTATTGTTGCCACGCATGAAAGTGAGCTGGCGCATATGAATAAAGTTTTCGCTAACGGACAAGCGAATGGTGTGGAAGATATTGAGCTGATCACTGCGAAACAGATTAAAGAAATTGAGCCATTCGCAATAGGCATTGCAGGTATACGGGTTGGTTGCACTGGAATTATTGATTTTCCCGGTGTGACGATTAAAATCGGCGAACTTTTAGAACAGCAATTTCCGGGAAGTAAAATTTTCCTTTCTACACAAGCGAATGATTTTGTGCATAAAGGCGAAACGACCGACATCATTACGAATCGCGGAACATTCAACGCCAAATATATTGTGACGTGTGCCGGTTTGCAAAGCGATCGTATTGCTAAAAAAGAAGGCGCAAAAACTGATGCAGCAATTGTCGGATTCCGCGGCGACTATTATGATCTCACAGAAAAAGGAATGCAAAAAGTGAAGCATCTTATTTATCCCGTTCCGAATCCGAAATATCCTTTTCTCGGAGTGCATTTTACGCGAATGATCCACGGCGGAGTTGAGTGCGGACCAAACGCAGTTTTTGTTTTCAAGCGCGAAGGTTATGGAAAAACATCTTTCAGCCTGCGTGATACTGCTTCTGCTTTTGGATTCGCGGGAACATGGAAATTCTTCGCGAAGAATATGAAATTCGGTTTGGATGAATACCGCGGCGCATTTTCCAAAAGTTTTTTCCTGAAACGCTTGCGCACTTTGATTCCGTCGCTTGAATCAGATGACATTGTTGCAAGCCGCAGCGGAGTTCGTGCGATGGCGCTTTCACACGAAGGAAATATGATCGATGATTTCAAAATTGAATTTCACGGAAACGCAATTCATGTGTTGAATGCACCATCACCGGCAGCAACGGCTTGTTTGTCTATCGGAAAATCAATTGAAGAAATGGCAACAAAACAATTCGGATTGGCAGATAAAAAAAGTGTAATAGCGTAAGCCTTCTTATTTCTTATTTTCTTATTTCCCCTAATTCCCTAATTCCCAATTCCCCTAATTCCCTAATTCCCTAATTCCCCAATTCCCCAATTCCCCTAATTCCCTAATTCCCAATTTCCTTATTTCCTATTCCTGAGCGTTTTCCTGAGTTTCAACATCAGAAATAATGCATTGCCATACATTAGCAACATCAAGGCTGGAATAATCATTTTCATCCAAAAATTCGGAAACATTAAAAACATGCGCGCTGCGTAAAGTCCATATAACGTCATAAAGAGCAATAAGACAAATGCGAGCGTTAAAGATTGCAGTGGTTTTTTCGGAGCGGCGAAATAGCAGAAAATAAAAATACCTGAAATGATCACGGAAGAAGAAAATGCAAATACCATTTCCTGCACTATTACCGAAGCGCTTATTAAAAAATAACCTGCTACAAGAATTGCAGCTGTCCACGGCCACAGCATTGCAAAACGCGCCCAGCTCAAAGCGCTGTCTGCACTTTTAATGAGCTGATCTAGTTTTTCATTTTCAATTCTGAATTTTTCCTGCGCTTCAATAGCTCCATGAAGTGGAAAATCACATCGCGGACAAAGCTCCACAAAAGGATCTTTTATTTCTGCGCCACAAAAATCACATTCCTTTTTCAAATGAATAATTTTTAAAATAAATTTTATTTCGAAAGATCTATTTTTTGTCCTTCCAATTCTGCTTTGAATTTCTTCGCTTGTAACGCTGCTTTTAAACCATAAACTAATGCAGCGATAATAGCAATCCTTATAATGATGCCCGAAAAAATTGTTTCCGGATTTGCAATCGTAGTAAGTACAAAAAGTGTCAACAGAAAAATCAATCCTGTAAGCACAGCAGGAAAAGGATTTTTATTCGCCCAAAAGCCAAATCCGACAAATGCGCCGCATACAATCCCGCCTTCAATCATCACCGAAGCACCAAGCTGTGTAAATGCAATACCATAACTCAGAAGCATTACACCCGCAGTAATAAATAATGCATTGCGCGCTTTCTTTACTTTATCATGCATTCCTTCGAGCTGAATAAGAAGAATGCGTTTATTCGTAATGAATTTTTTCTGGTCGTCTTCCAAACCCCGTTGTGGAAATCCACACGAAGGACAAAAGACAATTGCTTCTGTTAAGGGCGATGAATTACAATAATAGCAGGATGAAAGATCAGCGATATTAATTACAAGCGGACCTTGTTGCTGAAGTACAGGATTATTTAAAGCGTCCATGTTTTTTTTAACTAATAGAAAGATGACAGTAGCGATGAGAAATTAGTTCCTAACCAGCCGCGCTGTTTTGCTTCGGCGAGCACGTAGGTAAGATTGAAAAAGAAGTGAAATGCAATTCCATACCAGAGATGCCCGGATTTTTTTCGCATCCACGCTGTTAATATTCCGAATGGCAGCAGCCAGATAATAGAAACGAACGAAATATGAAGAATTGCAAAAAGCATTCCTGTAACAATAAATACTGCTTTAACATCCATCACTTTTTCCAGATGATTATACATCACACCCCGAAAAGCGAGTTCTTCGAAAATAGCAGGCTGTACAGCAATGCTGAGAATCGACCAGAACAATGGATTTGCTGTGTCGTCATACATGTACGTGTAAAAAATATCATCGTTCAATTTATTAAACAGGTCGACAAGAAAACCTATTCCTAAATTCGAGACGATAGCAGTAATGGCAATGACCGGAAACAGCCACCATTTTATATTTCGGTTAATAATTGCCGGAAGCAACGCTTTGCGGTTTAAAACTGCAAATACAATTATCGTTGCGCAGATAATTCCCTCCACAATATTCATCACACGAAAAGTCGGAATGATATTGCCGAATTGTACTACTGCACAAACAGCGAGCAGGATAAAATAAAGCAGCACTGCATCACGTACACCTTTTAGTGATTTGGATTCTTCTTCTATGGATTCAGTTGCAACAAAACGAAATCCACACGATTGACAAAACCGTGCCTGCGGAATAACTTCAATCTGGCAATTCGGACAT
>JBKJMR010000184.1:0-2646 GCA_046596275.1 Bacteroidia bacterium
TGAAAGGAGACGAAGACTTATTTCACATAATGGTTAATCAAATTGTTTTTAAACCGTAAATCTATCTCGTGATTTTCATTTATCGCTTTTAAAATAATAGCTAAATCAGGAAATCGATTGGTGTTCTCAATACTCAGTTTAACTATCTCATCTACTTTTTTCATTGTCGTGTTATTTATTTATATCGCCTGACTAGTTTATATGGATACTTTCTTTCCCCGAATTTACCATTACGCGAAATAAGCGCAACATTTCCTCAATTCTTGGCAAAACCGTTAAAAAGTTCGAGTGAGGGAAGGTTCGGGCTACATAGAATTAAAGCACCTGATTTTCAGGTGCTTTTTTCGTTTGACCCCAATTGGACTCGAACTAACGATTTAGTTTACCATTTTACTTGTAATTAGTTAGGAGCAACTTATAAATACACGAAACATGACCAAGTCGATTCATAAGCGTTACATTATTCTTTTTTCGGTGCTTGTTATGTTAGCTGGCACATGCGCATACAGAAACTATTCTTTGAAGAGGGATAAGACAGAAACGGTTTTTGCTCTTGAAACATTTTACAAAGCACATTCCCAGTACCCGAAGAATCTTCAAGAGTTAGGAAGAAATTATTCAGATCGCTTTTATTATTACTCGGATTCAACCCGGCAATCCTTTAGGATAGGATACTCTTCTGGTATTATGGAATCAACCAACAATTACTATGATAGTCACACAAAACAATGGGTCTCTGAATTCGTGTTTTGATTGGCAGCCACCGACTGCACCTTGGCAAAATGCACATTACTTATAACTTATTTTCAATAAGTTTCAAATCTCAATTCTAAAAAATCGAGAATCAAAAAGTTCGATATTTGATCACTTAGGGCTACTTACAACAAATGGAAATGCCTATAGACTAATTGTTTATAGGCATTTTTGTTTTACGGTTGACAGTTGGGTTGATTTTAGTTCTTTGGTTAGAAGAATGAAATTCCAGCCGTTCTATTATTCATAAACTGCTGCACCCATTAAAATATCTGCAAAAAGCTTCCATGAAGGTTGATTGGCAGGAAGAATTGCTCCGTCTGGATCTTTTTCTCTCAATGAATTGGCATAACCCGATAAGCCATTCAGGAATTGTTCCAGTGTAGTATTCTCCCACTGATTAATGTCGTCCTTATTCTTCTCATAATCTTTCCTGAACATCTCCACGAAATAAACGAAATCTTCCTTTGTTTTTATGGTTTGAATAAAATGATGTAATTCCATTGGTGTGTTTTTTTAGTTAACAGATTTTCATTCTTATTACCAATCAAATTTTTTTCCTGTCTTTTGATCTGTATAAACGTGCAAAAAAACTTCCCAATTGAAATATATCACCAGGCGACGAGGTGAATGCTTGCTTGTTAATTATCCAAGTGATTTCTCCTCACTGAATTTCTTTCCATGGCCTTTCCGGCCACGCCTTGTACATTTTATCAAATTGATCTTCCACAAGTGATAAGCCAATGGCATTAAAAAAACGCTCACTTCTCACCTCGTTAAAAAAACCTTTCATAACATGATAGTCGAAGTGGCGCAGTTTCCTCAGGTCCCTGTGTTCGTCAATGAACATTTTTTCAGTAAATAGAAGAGCTTTGGTACGGGTCAGTAAAATTAATTCATTTGAATTGCTTTGCTGTTTTAGTTGCTCATCAACAGCTGACAGCCCAGATCTGATGGTGTTGTATAATTCAACAACTGCATTATCATACGCCAGGTACTTAATCGAGTCCTCGTGGTTCGGATAACGCTCAGAAAGCTTAATAAATTTCAGGCGCTTATTTTGTTTTTCATCATCTGTAAGAAATTCCCATTCCATCTGATTTTTAATAGAATCAAGGGCGCGGAATTCCATTTGAAGATTGGAATTTTGGTCTATCTGTTCCATTTGGATCAGGGCATTTAGAGCATTCCAAAATTCTTCAATGACTTTGTGGTTTTGTTCTGAGGTCATCTTATTTAAAATATAATTACGGTGATTTTTGGTTACTGCAACCCAATCAAATTCACCTTGGGGATTACGTTATAAACTTTGAACAATGCCTTATTTATCTTGTTTAAAAAATTCTTAATTGCATTAAAAAAAGTAAGATTAAATTTGGAACCAGTGTTTTACATTATCATCAATGAATAATATTCCATTATCACGACGCACAAGTGCTTTCAAGTCCCCTGAAGGAAAAGTAAATATAAAATCACCATTTTCACGTGAAATTAGATCTTTGATTATTTCGAGCATTATTTTTTTTGAATTCTCATGACCACGCTGATGTGGAATTAATCTGAAACGCACTTGTATTGCAGGGTTGATCTTGAATTTTTTTTCCACCAATTTTGGATAAGGGTGCGTAAGAACTGTTACCATTAAAGCTGAACCAAAAAGCACTTCACGATTGTTATCAAAATAATCTGTAGATAGATTTAGTTTATATTTTTGCTGCCAGCCCTCTTTTAAAAGATCAGGAGATACATTTATTGCAGAATCTAAGTGATATTCCTCAAAAAATAATTTCGCAGCCTCTGTAGAGTTTATTACGCGTCCATTTAATTTGTCAATCCGTATAGATATTGCTCCGGGAATTATTCCTTTATCCTGTAACTCTTTTGAAGGTGCTG
>JBKJMR010000421.1:0-7832 GCA_046596275.1 Bacteroidia bacterium
ATTTGGGCTTGCCTACCGCTGCCACTTTGGTTTAATGATGCGCGTGGAAGTAGCATTATGCTATAATATTGTCGAAAAACAAACCTGCTTCGATATCAATTCCTTTCACGAAGAAGATGGCAGCAGTCTTCGGTTAGGATTCGGAATTGGATGGGCGATAACTTCAAAAAAGAATCACCATACAACCACATTAAAACCTACTCTGAAAGCTGCTTCAAATGCTCCGGTGTTATCTGGGCAATGTACAGAATAGCAGCTTTGCCTTTATTCACCTGTGTGAATGTTGAGAATGCAGCTTCAAGCTTATTCAGTTTTGAAGAAGAATTGTCATTGAGCGCAATCTTAAGGAATTTGGCAAAAAATTCCGCAGCCGGGAACCGACCTGAAATTTCATCGGACGAAAGTTTTCTCGAAATGCTTCGCAGAATAATTTCAGCCTGATCAGGTTTATCTGCCAGCAATAAATTCAGCGTCAGGAATAATTTTACGCGTGCTTCGGCAAAAGGAAAATCTTTAAAGCTGATTTCATTCAGCAGCTTATTGAGCGTGGAGGATGCCTCTGCATATTTCTGAGTATGAAAACGGCATGCAGCAGCATACATGTAATAATTTACGCACGAGAAAGCGTCGTCTGGATCGGGTTGAAAAAGTAATGTTTCTTCACTGAAGTGTGCATCCGTTTTTGCAAGGCCGATTTCATATTGTGTTTTAGAAAGCAGGAAACGTGTGGCCGGGGAGGAATGGGAAAGAATTAAAAATGTTTCAAGGGTTCCATTCAGCTTTTCATAAAAAGGTTGACTGTTTTTATGCAAACCAAGCAAATGATAATATTCAAAATTCAGGAAGAGACGGACCGGTTCGAGAAAACGATAATTACGATGATCAGGATAGTTTTCAAGAATGGTTTTAAATTGATGCATCAGCTCTTCGATGGTTTCCTCGGCGTCGGGAATTTCGTTTTTGTCATCTACAAAAATCGCATAGGTAACACGCACGATAATGTGATTGATCTTCAACCTGTGCGAATCGTAAAGCCGAGAAAGATTATTCAGCTCCTGCAGGTATAATTTCAATAACACTGTTTTTTGCGGATCAAGCGAAAGCATAAATTCACCCAATTCTCTTGTGAAAAGGGAAACCACTTCTTCCGCTTTATCGAGCGCGAGCATGTAAGCAACATTTTTATTGTACAGCTGCTGGTAATGATAATACTGTGCGGTATGCAAATGCAGCTTTTTCAATCCGCTGTAAACGCTCACCAGCTCAGCCGGCATGTCTTCCTTTTTTAATTCCGATTCCAAATGCAGCAATAAGCTCACCGCTGTTTCTCTCGGTGTATTATAGGTCAGGAATGGAATGGAGGAAACATTTTTCAAGAGCTCCGCGCGGTTGTCTGATGAAGTGCGGAAAAGATATTGCTGCACTTTATCAAACAGTCGCGACTTAAGCGTATAAAAAGCAGCTTGTTTTGCGCCGATATTATCCCTGATCTCTGAATCGTCGAGATTATCTCCGCGATACAGCTCAAGCAGCCTGGAAAACTTTTCTCCGCGGTTGGCAGAAAGTTCTTCGTGCAGCTGTTCGTATTGCGTTTTGCTAAGTTGTGATATTACTTTCTGCAGCATTCTTAAGGGGATTAAAAATTTGTGTGCTGTAAGGTACTCTGATTGTAAACATCGTATACTCCATGCTCTCTGATTCAACCTCGAGGGTTCCTTCAAGAAGATCCACAGTTTGTTGCACGATATAAAGTCCAAGCCCTGAACCTTCCGAGGAAGACGTTGCACGGTAAAACATTTGAAAAACGGATTTCACCTGGTCGCTGGTAATCCCGATTCCATTGTCGGCATATTTTACGACCAGCATATCTTCTTCCGGGTAAATTTTAATTGAAATGAAAGAAGTAATATTTTTTCTGGCGAATTTGATTCCGTTACTGATAAGGTTATTCAAAATGATCTGCCAGCGGTCCGGGTCGGAAACAAATTTACCGTCCGTAGTATTTTCATATTCAAAACGGATGACACCGGCAAGGTCCATGAATTTGTGCATGCTTACCGCGGTTTCAAAAATTTCTTTGAAATCAACCGGTGTGGTTTGAATGTTCAACCTCGAATTGCGCGAATAATTAATAATATTCTGGATCAGGCGATCGAGACGCTGAATACTTTCCTGGATCATGTCAAGATAAACACTTGCTTCAGGTGCGAATTTTTCCCTGCGCATTAATCCGACAAGTCCAAGCACAGAAGTCAGTGGAGCACGCAGATCATGAGAAGCGCTGTAAACAAATTTGTCAAGCTCAAGGTTTGTTTTTGTGAGCTCTGCATTTTTCTGTAATAACTTTTCTGCAGATTCACGGTCAGCAGTAATATCACGCTGAAGATATACCCAATGCGTGTAATTATGGACCTCGTCACAAACCGGCATGATCATCATATCTACCCAAAAAGAAGAATTGTCTTTCCGGTAAAGTGAAATTTCACTTGCGAAGGATTGCCAGCGTTCGAGGTTATGTTCGATACGCTGAATTTCTGATTTATCTGTTGAGGGTCCGATCAGCATGAAGAATGTATTGCCGATCACTTCCATCGGACCAAAGCCGGTGAGATCGTAAAAAGCTTCATTGACAAAAACAATTTTCCGCGTTCCGTCGGGTGAAGGCATTGCTTCAGTAATTACAACTGCATCATGACTATTCAGAATGACAGATTGAAACAGCTTGAGCAAATGTTCTTCCGCCCGCTGATCAGTTATATCTTTTGATACGCCGATGATTCCGATAATTTTACCTTCAACATTATAATTATAGGTGACCTTAATTTCCACCCAGATAATGTTGCCGCTTTTTGTCCTTCTGCGCACAGTAAGATTTACCATGCCGTTTTCATTGAGCATGCGGATCAAATTTGCAGGATCAGTTCCATCTTCATGGTCAACTACTAACCGGCTTATATTCTGCCCGATCATTTCCATCTCCTCGTAACCGTAAATGGTAACCGCAGCTTTATTCCAAAAGGTTACATTTTTATCAAGGTCCGTTATGATTACGCTGTCCGTAATATTTTCGAGAACGGTAGTCTGAAAATGAATTTGCTCTTCTGCTTGTTTAAGACGGGTTATGTTTTGTGAAACAACAAGAATATTTTCGATGTTGCCGGAATCTTCATAAGCAGGAACCCCGCTGATGAGGAATACTTCTTTGCCGAATTTCACTTCAAACAAAACATCCCTTCCCTCGAATGCGCGCATGAGTTTGTTCTCTATCCTCGGTATATTCTCAGGCGAATACATCGCAGCAAATTTTTTTCCGATGAGATTAGCGGTATCGATGTCACGATTTTTGAATTCACCGCCCGTACCAAAAACGTATTTCAGCTCACGGTCGAGGAAACAAACTTTGCCATTAGGAAAATGTTCGGAAATGTAACGGAACCTCCGTGCGCTTTCTACCAGCTGCTGTTGCGTTTTGCTGCGCTCTATGCTGTAGAAAATAGATTTTGCAAGCTGCACCTTTTCGAGCTTGTCTTTAAAAATATAATCCTGCGCACCTTGAGCAATTGTTTTTAATGCAATGTCTTCATCAGACATACCGGATACCACAACAATCGGTGTATTTTCTGCCACTTCGCGGATGTGCAGGAGCGACTCTTCATGGTTTGCATCAGGTAGCGAAAGATCAAGAAAAATTATGTCGTAATGCTTTTTATGCAACAGCTTAATGGCAGGAGCAAGAGCAGGGGCATCATCAATCGAAGCGATAACAACGCGTGTTTCTGAAATACATTCACTGAGCAGAATAACATCCGCGCGATTGTCTTCAATAATTAAAACGTGTATAGGGCTATCGCTTAGGGGCATTCAGCAGAATTTTGAACCAATGAGCGGACAGTTTCCTTCATAGCAATATTTTTCTCATTTAAGATAAGATTATCTTGATGAGTTAAATCAAAAATTAATATTGAGGTGTAGAAGGTTATGGAAAATGAGGAGTAATATACGCAATATATTTAGGGTTTACTTAGATGATACATGAACGGTTGGCCCAGAGGGTAATAGGAATTGTGAATCGAAAAGTACTCCCCTTACCCTGAGACGATTGAACCCATATCTTACCCCCATGACGTTCAACTATTTTCTTACAAATGGCTAACCCGATCCCGGTACCGGCATATTCTGTACGCGTATGAAGGCGCTGAAATATGACAAATATTTTTTCATGAAATTTTTCATCGATCCCGATTCCGTTATCGCTGATGAAAAACTCCCAGTCGGTATCTTTTTTCGTGCAGCCGATCTCAATTTTTAATGGTTCCCTGCTATGATATTTGACGGAATTACCCAACAGGTTTTGAAACAGCTGGATGAACTGCACCCTTCTTCCTTTAATATTCGGCAGCTCACCGATCCTAAGCTCGGCGCCCATTGAAACCAGCTGATCCCGGAATGGAGCTGCTACATCATTAATAAGCTGGTTGAGATCTATTTCTGATAAATCATCTTTGTTAACACCAACCTGCGAATATTCGAGCAGATCATCGATCAGCATTTTCATCCGCTCTGCTCCGTCCACCGCAAAATGGATGTATTGATCAGCAGTTGCATCGAGCTGATCATTATATTTTTTTCTCAGTAAATTCAAAAAACTGGTAACCATCCGCAATGGTTCCTGCAGATCGTGTGAGGCGATGTAAGCAAAACGTTCGAGCTCAAGATTTGATTCCTGCAGATCCTTAGCTTGCTTTTCAAGATTATCGTTCAGCTTCCGCATTGCTGCGTTTGCAATTTTAAATCCTGCAACATCTTCTTCCACGCGGTGTATAATATAGATCACCTCATTTTTCGAATTGAATACGGGTTTATTATGTGGCTTCCACGTGCGCTCTTCGAATAAACCATCCTTACGCAAAATGTCATACCGTTGAACCGACATTGCATGAGGCGATTTTGTTTCCAGTACTTTTTCAAGCGATTCTCTAAGCCGGGCAATGCCGTTCAAATCGGGATCAGCCTTATTATCCGTAAAAACTTCAAAAACATTTTTTCCACAAATTTCTTCGCGAATGGTTTGCGACAATTCCAGGTATTCATTACTTGCAGCTACGATACAAAAATCCGGATCGAGCACAAGGAACGATCCGGGTATTGATTCAAACAATAATTTATAATCAATGTCTGCAGTTTTCATAGGGGGTGATTACATGGCAGAAAAGAGGTTTTCTTTTCTTTACGTTATACTGAAGCAGAGTAATGAAAGATCATCTGTCTGTTCATTTTCACCCTTCCAATTTAAAAAGAAATTCGCGATTCCCATCTTTTGCTCTGCTATCGGTTGTGTTCCTGTCCTTTTCAAAAGTTCGCGCACCTGCTTTGATCCTATTCGTTTATTATTCGGGCCACCGACCTGGTCGCAAAAACCATCTGACATCATAAAAACACGATCGCCTTTTTCAAGGAAAATGGATTTAGAATTTATTTTAAACGCTTCATTGCACTGTGCGCCGATGCTCACATCATCACGATCAAGATTGTAAACTTCAGTTCCGCGCACTAAATAAATTTTGGATTTCGCAGAGGAATATTTCAACATGCGTGTTTTATTATTGTACGAACACACCGCCATGTCAATTGATTCATCCAGATCCGAACCTTTATGTTTTTTAAGGGACTGAAAAATAAAATTATTCAATCCACCAAGAATTTTACCCGGATCTGTTTCCTTGCCTTGTTTTACCATAAACTCAAGAGCTGTAATTGCAATCAACGAAACGAAAGCAGCGGAAACGCCGTGACCTGTTCCATCACCCAACACAAAAACAGTTTCGCCTTTTTGTTTATCAAACCAATAAAAATCGCCGCTTACATTTTGTTGTGGTGAATTGATCAGGAACGACAAAGGAAAAAGTTCCTGCATATCCTGTTCAGACGGAAGAATAGCAGATTGAATACGGAATGCATTTTTTACATTCTCCAATAAGCGCTGATCAGCTTGTTCTTTAGCAGCGAGAAGTTCAAGCTCTGTACGTTTGAGGCTGGTAATATCATTCCTCATCCATATCAGCTTGAATGGTTTATTGTTGTGATCCAGCACCGGCGCCACGCTTGTGTGCGACCAGAAGATGCTGCCGGTTTTCGATTGGTTTTTAATCATTCCGCTCCAGGTTTTTCCTTCAGCAACCATTCGCATTGCAGCTTCTATCGTATCGCTTCCGAGATCGGGATGGCGGATGACTTTATGTGTTTTTCCGATCAGCTCTTTTCTTGCATACCCGGATATTTCACAGAAAAGATCATTTGCGTACATGATTGTTCCCTGCAGATCAGTGATTGTAATAAGTGCTGTTTTATCCATCAGCTCTAAACGTGTGCTCAGCTCGGCTTCAAGGGAAGCAGCAAGAATATTTGAAACGAATGTGTTTTTTTCAGGAGCATGATAACCCGGATTTTCTACATAACTATTCATTGACACAACGGGGAGTTGATTGTTAGAATTAAAAAACATGGACTGGTTTAACGTATTCATAGGGGTTGGTTTTAAAGGTTTGAAGGGGTTAGTTTAAAAGTTTGAAGGGGTTAGTTTTAAGAGTTTTTTTGACGAACCTGGTGGTGATATTTTCTGCTGTAGTCAAATCTTTTTTGGTTCATATCATAGCGGATAATTGCTACCGGAAGATCTGCCATTGTATTTGCTTCTTCAGTTACTTTTACAAGCTCAATTTCGTAGTCGAATTCCATGTTTTTAAAATGGATCAAAGAAGCAACACTAGTACGAACGATCAGGATCCTGTCGCGGTAGCCCGGCTTCACATAACGTAATGTGTAATTATGATTGTAATTCAGATACAGGTAAGTCACTTTCGTGGTTTCAATAAACAGCGTGTCAGCAGCATTTGTATCGCAATAAATCAGCAGGTAATATTCACCCATACGTTTGCCTTCGTCGGTTAGCTTGAAGGATAATTCCAGGCTTGGTACAGAATCTGACGCTGTAACGCTGTAATGCTTTGCTGCAATTCCCTGGCAAAAGAAGATGGTGAGCAGCAGGAGGGTATTCTTAATCATAGCATTGTTATTTGATGTCAAAGCTATACCTGTATACCCACAGGTGAAAGCCCGATTAGACCGGGCGATTACAGATGTAAGAAAAAGATGAAATATGTATGCTTAGCTTAGCACTTTTCGAGGCTTTCCTCGGTAAGCGGCTTGTGAATAAATCCTTTTACAGAAGGGAATTTTTTTGAACGCTCAATATCAGATGGGTTAATTGAGCTGGTAAGCATCACAATTTTGATCACTTCAACGATGGATGGATCGAGCTTTTCGAATTCTTCAATGAATTGAAATCCATCCAGGATCGGCATATTGATATCAAGAAAAATAATTGATGGAAGGTGATCTTTACGCAGCGCTTTGTTAATAGAAAGGTTCTTAAGAAACTCGATAGCGCTTCTTGTGCTGGTATTGATATAGGTCGTTTCAGAAAAATTACAACCATTGATCATGCGCTCATTGATAAAATTATCAATGTCGTTATCGTCGATCAACATCACGATATCATATTTTGCTTTTTCCTTTTTAACGGCCATATCCAAATTGTTAAATCAAAATTAACTAAAAATTCCATTTTACCTTCTGGAAAAGGTATTTCAGCGATTATGAATGCAACTAATCAGATGTAAGATTTTACTTACGTTTCTGCTTAATAGCAACAATAATAAAAACGATTCCGAGAATTCCCAATACAAGAAGCATTGCATAAAGCGCCCATGCATCGTTACGCTTTTCGTTTGTTATCTCGACAAGAATAACGTCTTTGTCGATCTTTAAACCGT
>JBKJMR010000490.1:0-5117 GCA_046596275.1 Bacteroidia bacterium
TGCCCGATGTGAATGTTTGTGTGATGGTTGCATTGTCAGTGTAAAATCCTGAAGCACCACCATTATCGAAAATTGCACCGCTGCATGCTGTAACTGTTCCATTGGTTAATGGGTAAACCGTAAGCGGTGGGGTAGTGCAATTGATCGTTGCTGCCCAACCCGAGCCTACGTTTGATGCATCCGAAGTAAAACGGAAAGTAAGTGAAGTGCCTGTTGAAGTAATTGTTCCGGGGTTTGTGCTGTATACTCCGATGACCGGGTAAGTAATATTCGGCCCGTCATAGATGTACAAGCGATCACAACATGTTTCCACTGCAAACGAAGAGAATACAACACTGAGCCGGTTTCCGTTTGTCGACACATATGTTTGTGTAAGATTGGTATTGTTTCCATAATCTCCTGCCGCGCCGCCAACGTCATACAACGTTCCGCTGCAAATTCCGCGAATTCCTGAGCTCATATTATATGTCAAAGGAGAACCCGGTGTAGAAGTACAATGAAATTCGCCTGCCCAGCCAGCATTATTTCCTGACGCATTGCTTTTGAAAAAGAATGTAACACTGTTGCCGGTGGAAGTGAATGTTTCCATCACGGAACTTGCAGTATGTGCTGCAATGAGTGCTGCACTGGTTGTAGCGCCATCGTAAATGAACAGCGTATCACTTACTGAAAAAGCATTTCCAAGGGGAGAAAAACTGAATTGCAAAAAGTCTGTTGTGCCTGAAGTGAATGTTTGTGTAATGTTTGCACCATCGCTGTAATTCGCAGCCGGTCCGCCATTATCAAAAATACGTCCATCACATGCGGTTACAGTTCCATTCGTAAGTGGATATGCTGTGAATGGAGGTGTGGTGCAACTTACTGTCGCAGCCCAGCCCGCCGCAACAGTATTTGCATCAGAAACGAAAAGGAAAGTAAGCGAAGTTCCGCTTGAGGTGATGGTGCCGGGGTTTGTTGCATACGCACCGATCATCGGACAATTTACATTCGGACCGTCATAAATGTATAAACGGTCGCAGCAAATTTCTAATGCGAATGAGCTGAATGTAATGCTGATCCGGTTACCATTATTCGATTGTAACGTTTGTGAAATATTGGTGCTGTTGCCATAATCACCGCTCGCGCCTCCCACGTCATAAAACGATCCGCTGCACAAGCTTCGGATACCGCCACTCATGTCAAATGACAAAGCTGCGCCCGGAGTTGTTGTGCATTGGAATTGTCCTGCCCATCCAACTGTGTTGCCCGATGCATTGCTTTTAAAACGCAACGTTACACTATTGCCCGTCGATGTAAATGTTTCCATCACAGATCCGACAACGTGTGCTGCTATTAATGGTGAGCTAATTGTTGCGCCGTCATAAATAAATAAAGTATCGCCGGCTATAAATGCGTAACCAAGTGGCAGGAAGGAGAACTGAAGAAAATCTGTTGTGCCGGAAGTAAATGTTTGCGTAATGTTTGCACCATCGCTATAAAATCCTGACGGGCCACCATTGTCATAGATGGCGCCGCTGCATGCTGTAACTGTTCCATTAGTTAGCGGATAAGCTGTAAGAGCAGGAGTTGTACAGGAAATGTTTGCAGCCCAACCCGTTGAAGTTCCGCTGCCATTGGAGGTAAAACGGAATGTAAGTGAACTTCCGGTGGAAACAACTGTTCCAGGATTAGAAGTGTACACTCCGATAACAGGATGTGACGTTGTTGGTCCGTCGTAGATATACAAACGATCACAACAAATTTCAATATTCAAAAAGCTGAAGGCAAAACTTAAACGATCGCCGCTCGACGACGTGAATGTCATCGAGGTGTTTTCATTGTTGCCATAATTGCCAGCACTTCCACCTGCGTCGTAAAATGTTCCGGTGCATGTGGTCACCGTTGTGGTGCTCATGTTATACGTTTGTGCATGCACGATCGTCGCGCAAAACAAAAAGACAATTGCCAGTAAAGAAGTTCGTAAAAAGCTCATCAGGAAAAAATTAGTTGCTGTTTCCAAATGTAACACAAGCCCCATTCCTTGATTTTGGCTGACTAACCGCCGCGCATTATCAAACACCCGCAAATTCGTATTGAAAAAGGCACGAGCTTGTTTCTCAGCGTATTGTTTCGCTGAATTGTGAATTCACACAAAACCGATTTTTTAAAAAGTCAGAGCTCAACTAAGAAAATAAGCACCACGAACTTTATTCATTAGCACATTAGCAAATTAACACATCAGCACATTCTTTTCAATCCGCCGCTTCCTGCATCGATATCGCTTCCGTTCCTACAACAATTCCATTTGCAATAAAACAATCCAGCTCAGTTTCCAACCGCACAATCGTATAAGCTTTTACAATGCCACTCACTTTTTCTATCGACGCAAGTGTTGCAATTCCCGCGCGCCCATCCATGCTGCCGTCTTTATTTGTATAGCATTGATCATTCACCATAATTTTTTTCACTTCCTTCAACATCAGGATTCGCTTCGTCATTTCAGGTTGCGTCGAGCACCAGCCTTTGTCTTTTACCCAGATCGGGTGATCCTGCGAAACAATGATTGACATAACCGGAAATACTTCAACACCATTTCGCATCAACGCGCTAAAATTCAATTTGAGAAATCCGCTGTGTTCTGTCTGAAATGTTTTCTGCACACGCGAAGGAACAAAACGTTCTGTGATTTTATTAAAAGCAAGAACCGTATCGCCAGCTTTTAAATTCTCAATTAAAATATCTTTTCCATTCGCCAACCGAACAAGCGTTCCCTGCGAAAGACAACATCCTCCGTGAATAGGTTTACGCATTCTCCTGTGTTTGCAGGAAAATACAATTCCGCAAAGAATAAAAAAAAGGACCAGGTGTTTTACTTTCATTTGTATTGTGTTAACCTGGATGGAAGTTACAGGAAATCTATCTTATGAAGCTTGTTCCATGTGCTGCTGAAACTGAAGCACAAGAAATTCAGCAGGATGCGTTATCGCTATTTTAACGCTGACATTCATCACGCCATTTAAAATATCTTCTCCGGTCATTGTGGTTCCTAAACCAACGCTCACCGAAAAAGCCGCTGCCGGAGATGAACCGACAAGTGCTCCTGACGACCATTGACTATTGAGAAAATTGCTGACCGAGGAATTAACTGCTGACCATGTAGTCGCATCATTCGCAGAGAACATAAAACTCCGCAGTGCGCTTTTTATAGATTGCTCAATCATGATGACCGTGCGTTTTACATTGATATAACGCCAGTCATCACTGTTACCATTTAATGTTCGCGCGCCCCAGACTTTTATTCCAAGATTTCCCATCATGCGAATCGCATTTACCGCTTTTCCATCAACAGGCACATTCAAATCCTCCTGCGTCATATCATTAATCTTAACAGAAGGAAAAGCTGTCGCGTTAACTGTAATATTCGCAGGCGCCTGCCAAACTCCACTTGTATTGTCAACCGTTGCGAAGATTCCTGCCATAGCGGAAGAAGGTGAAAGAACATTCATTTTCCCTAATACAGCATTGGTGATAATTTCATAAGCTTCACTGAATGAACGAAGCGAATGATCAAGGGAAACAGGGTCTGATGTGCCGGATAAAATTTCATGGATATAATTCATCCGGCGTTCTTCTTCTTCCTGAGGAAAGCTCATATCTGCTATTTCAGCAGTTAGCAAGCTCACCAGCAAATCGGGATTAGAAATGTTTTTGTAAGTGACCTCGCTGCTTGTTATCACAGTGGAATTCAGCCACGGAAAATAAGCTGCACCAAAATCAGGCGAACCACTATTTACATTTGCCCGGAAATTATTTACAGCAAGGAAAGTTCCATCGGGAGAAACCGTTGACCAGCCTTCGTAAATATCGAGCAATGCAAAACACGATCTTGTTTTTCCGCAATGATCGAGCATATATTGTTGAAGCGCATAAGCATCGCCAGGCTGCAGATTCATCGCATCAGGCACTACAAGCAAAGATGCATCGGAAACAGAAGTGAGCTGGTCAATTCCTTTTTGCAAAGCTTCGATGGTTACCAGCGAATCATAAGTGCCCGTTGAAACAATATAACATGCGCTTCCTCCATTGGCGAAAAAATAACGCATGCTGCTGTGTAAATAATAAAATCCTGTTTCCTGCGTCAATGTATAATTCGTTCCGCCAAGGTCGAAGTCAGCAGCTTGTGCAGAGGAAGCATCAGCAATTGCAAACGTTTTGAATGGCGCAGTGCCGAAATACAGTTCAAATTCCTGCATTGAATTAATTGCAAAAGGAATATTGAGCAACGAGGAGTTTCCATTTGTTGCAAATTCCGTATTTCCTACAAATGCTACAGTGGAAGTGGAAGCAGCTACAACGTTTACATTATCCATGGGAAGAAGTGTTTTAAAATTACACAGTGACGTTCTCAAACATCCGCCCACATGCGCAACAAATTGCTCCAGGTTTGCAACGCCGATTGTGTTTGTGGGGAATGAGCATCCTGTGCTGCTAAATGTTCATGTAGCTGTTTCAAATTAGAAAGTAATTGTCGCTGCTCCGCCGAACGAACTGAACATTGAATCCACGTAACGGCTGCTAAACGGACGCCGCTTTTTACATCATTTACACAATGAATATATTGACAGGGATAAATAACAGCATCGCCCAATTGCGGCTTGTAACTTGTTTCTCCGGCTTCTGTGCGAATGACTAATTCACCACCTTCGTATGTAGATGGATCGCTGAGAAAAACGGTCATTGCAAGATCAGTGCGTGTTGGCGGAACACCCATTACCGGGCTATCCACATGCCAGCCGTAACCCATTCCTGTTTCGCATTTGCTGAAAAGTATCTGGTAAATGCGCGCAGCATAAAACTCAGTATTGAATTTCGGCTCATTCATCAGCGCCATGCCGATGATCTGCTGCAGCTGAGGAAAAATATTCCTGTCATTGGTGTCAACCTGCAAATTGCGTTTTACTTCGCGTGCAGCATTTGTAGCCGTAGTGCGTCCGTCAATAAATGGCGCGTTTGCAAGAAGCGGAAGCATCGCATTGATCATTTCCGGTTTCAGCAACGCGGGAATAAGCTGAACGTATTGTGCATTGTTCATAGGAGAGAAATTAAAGAGGAAAGCTACACAACCTTAGGGACTTTTG
>JBKJMR010000514.1:0-4722 GCA_046596275.1 Bacteroidia bacterium
GGTCGAAACCGGCTTTATCATAATCGCCAACTTTATCCATGATGTTGCGGATACGGTTAAGGCAATCTTTATCATCAAGGCATTTGTAATCGGTCACCCCTGAAATTTCACAATGTGTTGTCGCGCCACCTAAAGTTTCATTGTCAATCGATTCACCGATAGCAGCTTTCACCAAATAAGATCCTGCAAGAAAGATCGTTCCTGTTTTATCCACGATCATTGCTTCATCACTCATGATCGGGAGATAAGCACCGCCTGCAACACACGAACCCATGATCGCCGCAATCTGCAAAATTCCTTCTGATGACATGATTGCGTTATTGCGGAAAATGCGTCCGAAGTTTTCTTTATCCGGAAAAATTTCATCCTGCATGGGCAAATAAACGCCTGCGCTGTCGACGAGATAAATAATCGGCAAACGATTTTCCATCGCAATTTCCTGTGCCCGTAAATTTTTCTTTCCTGTTATCGGGAACCATGCGCCGGCTTTTACAGTGGCGTCATTGGCAACAACAATACATTGTTTTTTATTCACGTAGCCGATCATCACCACCACACCGCCAGATGGACAGCCGCCATGTTCTGCATACATTCCATCACCCGCAAACGCGCCGATCTCAATACGATCACTGTCTTTGTCAAACAAATAATCAATGCGCTCGCGTGCTGTCAGCTTTCCCTGCTCATGCTGTTTTTCAATTCGTGCTTTTCCACCGCCAAGCGCAGTTTTTTCGAAGCGATGTTCCATAGCAGAAATAAGCTGCTTAATGGTGTCTTCGTTTTTATTGAAAGCAATATCGGTGTTCGTTTTTGCGGTCGACATACAATGAGAAGGGTTGGATTTTAGTGCCGTAAAGTTAGCATTTTCATGGGATGGAATCTGGTAATCTGGTAACTGGGAAATTGAGTAACCGGGAATTGTGATTAAAATAGGAATGGGTTGCAAGGAAAATATCCCTACAACCCATTCATTTCTTTTTAATTACCCAGTTACCAGATTACCAGATCACTAAATCTCTTGCAGCACAATTTACCTGCTGATGATCATTCTTTGTGTTGAGGTTCCGTTTGCGTTTTGGGTGCGTACGAAATAAATTCCTTCAGCAAAATTTGTCATATCAAGCGTGTGATTGCCTTCTGCAAGCTGGATGCTCATTACATTATCTCCGAGTGTATTGAAGATCATTACGGCAGATGCTTCAGTAAGATTGATCATCACATTTCCATTTGATGGATTCGGATAAATGAAGATTCCGTTTGTAGTCGCTTGCTCTTCAATTCCTACACATGCATTAACGGTAACTGAAGTTGCTGCACCAAAGTTGCAACCGTTGGGATCGGTATAGAGGTAAGAAAGTGCGAATGCTCCGAGGCCTGCGGTGCCGGGGACAAAAGAAGTGCCGCTTACTCCTGTTCCGGAAAATGCTCCGCCAACTGGTGAGCCATTCAATGTTACATCTGCGTCATCAATACAAACTGTTGTAGCGCTTGCAGTAATGCTGATGTTTACGATCGGGAATACAGTCAGCATCAAGGAATCAGATGAGCTACAGCCATTTCCGTCAACATAAACGTAGGTGATCTGGTGATTGCCGGGACCTGCATTGACCGGTGTAAATGTATTGCCTGAAATTCCCGGACCTGATAATGTTCCGCCACTTGGTGATGTAGCAAATGAAATAGCAGGATCTGCGGGACAAAGACTATCGTCAAAAGCGCTAAGCATAACGAACGGCAGGATATTTATCGTTACAGTTATGGTATCGCTGTTGTAGCATCCGTTTGTATCGACTACTACAACGGCGCATGTTCCGCTGGTATTGAAAACAATTGTTTGTGTGGTTGATCCATCGCACCATTGGTAAAATGCGCCCGGATTTCCTGCATCCAGCAATACCGGAGTGCCACAGGTGGTGGTATCATTTCCGACATTTACAACCGGCAATTGATTTACACTTAATATCAAAGTGTCTTTTGCCGCGCAACCATTTATTGTGGTAACTGTCGCAATATAAGTATCTGCTGTATTTACGGTGATGGTATGCGTTGTGTCGAAAGTCGGACTCCATACAACATAATTACCACTGTTCATTGCATTAAGCGTAATGGAATCTCCGGTGCAGATCGAAATATCATTTCCAAGATTTACGATCGGATCAGGAACTGCTGTAAGTGTGTGACCAACCGCAGCAGAATCGCTGCATCCGTTTGTATCTGTTACCACCTGGTTATAAACTCCGGGACCGGTTGCAATATAAAAATCATTGTTTTCAGCCGGAAGTGAAACACCATTCATGTACCACTGCATAAAAACATCATTTGTTCCTTGCAACGGAACAATACTGTTCGGACAAATAGTAGTTTGTGGTGCAAGAATAGTTACAACAGGACGAGGATTTTCAATTACGTTCACTCCCGTTCCTGTTGAATCAGTTCCACATGCATCATTGACGATTACGTTATAATGACCAGGCTGTGTTGCAAAATAAGAAGGAGATGTTCCGGTTGCGACCATTGTTCCATTGCGGTACCAGGTATAGCTGGCTGCGTTAGTTGCCTGTGATGTCAACATAGTGCTATCACCTGTACAGAGTTGAGGAAAGCCGGAAATTGCACGGGAGCAGGTAATCAATGTTGTTCCGCGTATATCATCCGGAGATGAGTTTCCATATTGAGCAGTAACAGTTCCGTTTGCATAAAAGTTTTGAAAGCGGCTGCCTATGTTGCTCGTGATAAATTTATTATTCCCGACAAAACAGGCACCGAATGTTTCGCCATTTGTGGCTCCGATAATCGGAATGGCTGTCACAGTAACACCAGAAGTATCGAATTTTTCATATACGATTGTGCCATTTCCTGACCAATGATAAACCATATTATCAGTGGCGTTGTAACAAATCACTTCACCATCGGCGCCATTTCCTAATGCGCGTAAAACGGTTTTATTTGCGTTGGTCTGATCAATACGGTAAACAGTTTCAGGAACAGTTGCGCCATCACCGGTTACGCCAAGCAGTGTGTTGTTCCCGTTAAATGTGATGGAAGAAAAATTATCACCGAGGTTCCCCACAATGGTAACAACACCTGTTAGTGGATTAAGAATACCAAGCACGCGACCTGTAACTGCAGTTTGTTTGCAGGCTACGAAAATCTGTCCCGTAGCAGTATTAGTTGCGATACCATTCATTCCTGTAAGAGGTCCACCGGAATTGGGTGATGGAGCTAAACGGCGAATGACATTAAAATTTGTGGTATCGAAAACCCATAAGCTATCCTGGAAAGGGGAAGCACCTATTAAACGGGTTATCGATTGAGCATTTGATTCGAATGTGAAACATGCTAAAAGTACAATAAGCGTAAAGATTTTTTTCATGGGGTAGAATGATTTTTTGGGGAAGGGCAAATGTAAGACATGAGGAGAGTTATTCCAATTGTTTGGTCATTTCTAAAAGCAGCTGAAAAAAAAAGGAGCCCTGATCAGAGCTCCTTTCATTATAAAAAAAGATTATTTATTCTTCTTCGTCTGCATCCGCCGGTTCTTCCTGCAATTCATACAGGCGAATGAACTCAGCAAGTTCAGCAGGTTTAAGATCTTTTGCTTTTACCTTATATTTTGCTTTCAGGTAATCTGGCTCTCGTACTTGTAAAGTTTCGTGTACCATCGTCCAAAGTTCATGACCTGATTTTCCCTGGAGAAGCGGACGTGAATCTTTTTCAGCTTCGAGTCTTTCAACGAGATGATCGGTGCTCATCTTGAGATAAATTACTACACCGGCTTCGGTCATTTTATCCATATTGTCGAAGAAACAAGGCGTGCCACCACCGGTTGCAATAACGCAATCATCTTCTTCGAGCAATTCGGTAAGACAGTTTTTTTCTAATTCGCGAAAATGTTTTTCACCTTCTGCTGCGAAGATGGCTGCCACATCTTTACCTGCTTTTTTTTCAATTACTTTATCAAGGTCAAAAGAATTAACCCCAAGTTCTTTAGCGAGAGCCGCTCCCATCAAGGATTTGCCGCTGCCCATGTAGCCGACAAGGAAAATGCGCATAAATTATTTTTTTACAGTTTTTGATTAATTGTTTATTTCACTTTCGCATGAAACCATTGTGCTGAAATTGACAGACACCATAATTCCATTCTCAAAATAAAAGTCCGCCATTGCGTCGTCGAATGTAATACGTTTTTCGCCCCATTCGTGAAATTCTTCATCCAATTCTTTGAATCCATTTTGTTTAAAAAGATCTTTCAATTGTGGTTCATTCAAAGAAAAAACAGGTATATCCCACATTTTCAGCTGGAGCGAGCTGTCGATTTCAGCACAGCAAAACCGGTTTGTATGCGGACCATCGAAAAAAAGTGTGAATCCTTTGGCCCAATAATGCCAGACCGCAGACGGGCTTCCGTCAATGCCTTCCATTATTTCTTTTTCTTCCGGTTCGCCGAATGTTTTCAGGGCTTCATTATCGGAGGAACCAAAGGCCAAAGGGCCAAAACTCTTAAGCAAGCAGGCTTCTAAAGGGACCATGGTTAGTTTGTTTATCTGAAAGTTAATGGAAATATGCGATAAATATCAATCCAAAGGAACTTAAATTTTTAAATAAATCGTGATAACAGGAAAGATAAATGCGCTAAGTATATTATCGGATCACTTTGATAAAGGGAGGGTTGCGTAGTGGTATAAAACCAAAAAGCCCTCTCGTCACAAATGGCGAGGAGGC
>JBKJMR010000611.1:0-9380 GCA_046596275.1 Bacteroidia bacterium
ATTTGGATTAGCGTGCCAGTTGATCACCTTTTATTTTGTAATAAATAAGTATCCCAATCGGGATCAGAGAATAAAAAAAATAAAAGAAAGTTGCGGTGACAAAATCATATTCCAGGATGATAAGAATTGAAGGAATAAACAGTATCCAATAAATTCCTAACCCAAGAGCAGGCAAATCCTTTTCAATTGCGTTAATTGTGAATATTACGGCCAAAATAAATGTGGCAAAGAACATGATGAAGGAAAATACAATTGCTATTACAAAAATCATGATGTTGATATATGAATCAAGTCCTTCCATTTTTATTTATTTTTCGTTGAACCTTTTATTGAAACAAAGCAGCAGCAAAAGCACCGGCGATAAATAACAATAGAGACGCAGCCCCTTTTCAGCATCCTTAATGCACAGACTAATAATTAGTATTAGTAAAGTGACATTCCAGTAAATCAGGAGTCCTCTGAATGGTAACAGCTTTAAAGCTTTGTAAACGGTTATGCCTATTGCAAAAATGAAGGTGATGCTATTTAATACCGCCAGCAATAGACAAAAAACAAGCAATTCATCTTTCCAATTCGATCCCCATAATTCCATGCTGATCCTTTTTAAAAATTAAATATTGAATTCATGCTAAAGACAAATCCTTTGCTTTGAGTAAAAGCGAGCATCAGACTATTCCATTTAAAACCCATTGGTAAAAGCAGCAATTGTTGAATGATGATCAATGCCAACACAACACCAAATTGCAAAACGATACCATTTTCATCATTGAGAATCGGATCAGGAGTTTGTTTTGGAGTTCTGAAATTGCAATGCAATTCGTAGAGGAGAAATAACATTGCGATTGGTGGCGCCAGCAATTCAAAACCGAACATAGGAAACATAATTCCTGCAACCATGTAATTAAGGAAATGAATTGTTACAATGAAATCGAGAATAATTCCCTGGATTAATCCTGCACGTAATAAAAGATTTACAAATGGGGAAAGCTGTTTCTTGAAAAATTTAGAAACCCAATAACAAGTTGCGGAAACCAGCACGAGCAATACAATGGCCAGCACATGATGTTTTGAAAAAGGAATTTCCGGAACAAAAGCATCAAAACGCATAAATCCGATAAAGGGTGCAAACGAAGTGAATAGGCCTCCCAATACAATCATCCACCCTGACAATTCATCGTTATTGCTGAATTCATTTTTAATCGATTTCTTCCAATGTTTGCAGAGCGAAATGATTGTTAAGACCAGGATGGTCATGTAGGGCAAGGAAATGATTAAAATCATGATCAAGTGATTGATTAGTTGTTAAAAGAAATAGTTTCGATTTGAAAACGCATTTGTAATTCCTTTGTATTGCAATGCAGCAATTCGCCGAGCTTCAGATCTCCAACCGGGAATGCTTTTCTGCCACGTCGGAATGCTTTTAGAAAAGCGAAAAAACAATCCGGCATTAAAATCAAACTTGCAATGGCAGAAACTACTGTTGCAATTGAATAATGTCCGTTTGCGATGTAGAAATATTGCATGCAAGCTTCATCTCTTCCACTGATTCCGTAATCGAGTAAAACATGTTTGACATCATGCGTTTCGAAATGCGGCAGAAAAGTGAATTTATTTTTTGTGAGAAAATGAAACAATTCATTTCCTAAACTTCCTTTTGGTAATTGTTTCAACTCTTCCATTGTGAACGGGATCAGTTCGGGCTTCATAAATTTTTGCAACACCGGCAAAGCGAGACGGTGAACATTGAAAGAAATTAAATTATCACGTATTTTCATTTCAACAGAGTACTTTGAATTACAAAGTTTAAACGCAAAAAAAAAGATTCTATTACTTTTTCCGTGCTTTTAACAGGTTTTCCAGTGAATTAAGATGTTCATTAAATGCTTTTTTTCCCGGCGCGGTAACGGCATACGAAGTTTGTGGCTTGCGATTAACGAATTGTTTAATCACTGCTACATAACCCTCCTTTTCCAAAGCGGAAAGATGACTCGCGAGGTTTCCGTCCGTAACCTGGAGCAGCTCTTTTAATCGTACAAATTCCACGCTGTCGTTGACCATAAGAATAGACATTACCCCGAGCCGAACCCGGTTTTCAAACGCTTTATTGAATTTCAGCAAGTAGTCGTTCCCCATCCCCGTCAATTAAGCACGCTCGTATTTGTAATACAAAACTGTTCCGTAAATAATATGCAGCAATCCAAATCCCAGCGCCCAGAAAATTAATCCGTGAAAAATAAACATAGTTGAAATGAGTCCTAAAATGATCTGGCAAATGCCGAGGAAACGAATGTCTTTCACTGTGTATTTGCTTGCATTCAACAAAGCAAGTCCGTAAAATATTAATGTAGCAGGTGCAATCAAACCAACAACGCCATAATAAAGTAGCGCGATACAAAATAATCCGCCGGTTGCAAGTGGAATAAAAAGATTGGCAAGCATTCGCAAAGCAGTTTCATCAAATAAAGGAACACCGGCTTTTTTTGCGCGCTTGTTTGAAAAATACCATCCTGCGATCAGTGAAAACAATAACACCAATCCTGCATCGACAATGAAAAACGAGTAAAAAAGAAAGGAATCAGAAAACATCCTGCTATGCGATGTTCCGTCATAGGAATACAAATACTGCCAGGCAAAACCCGCACCGATCAAAGCAAATACGCCAGCACAAATTCCTGACAATCCACTCAATGATAAAAACCGCGAAGAACGGTTCATCAAATCGCGCATTTCACTCAGTGCTTTTAATTGATCGTCGGCTGCATTCATACGTTAGCGTTTACTTTGTACGGCAAAGTAAGCGAATAAGCCTGGATAAGTCAAGGGAAATTTGAATTATTTGGGAAATCATGCCGACCGCGAGAGAAATGGCCCAAGCTGAGTGATTTGGTAATCTGGTAATCTGGTAACTGGGAAATTGTCCCCACGTGCAAACGCACCATCAAGTACTTTGAATAATTTATTTCAATTCAATTATCAAATTACCAGATTACCAGATTACCAGATCCCTTAACCCGAAGGCAGCTTACCCTACTCTGAACTGGAACTTGTGGGCTTTGAGCTCTTCGTTTGCTTTGAGGATTTTTGATTTCAGATTTTCTTTGAATTTCAAAACCTCTTCGAGCATTTCATCATTTCCTGCAGCGAGAATTTGAACTGCGAGGATTCCTGCGTTTTGTCCGCCGTCAACACCTACAGTTGCAACCGGAATTCCGGGAGGCATTTGTACGATCGATAAAAGCGAATCCCATCCGTCGAGGGAAATGGTTGAGCGGCATGGAACTCCGACAACAGGAAGTGGAGTTAACGCAGCAACAACACCCGGTAAATGCGCAGCGCCACCGGCACCGGCAATGATCACGCGAATGCCACGTTTGTGAGCGCCTTTTGCAAATTCTACCACTTGCTCCGGAACACGGTGCGCAGAAAGTGCGTTGATCTCGAATGGAATTTTAAACTGATCAAGAATTTTAGCTGCTTCCTGCATTACCGGCATATCGGAAGTGCTTCCCATTATAATACTGACTTTTGCTTCCATAATAAGTTGTGGTTAAGTTGCGCAAAATTAAATTTTAATACCAGATTTCAGCCCTAAATTCGCTCCTAAATCTTCACTACTTTTAAACATCAGCAATTAAGTCTGTCATGTCATTCTATTCGCTCCCTAAAGACGAACGCATCCTGCTTACTGAGAAAATCGGAAAAGAAATTTTCTCTGATATTAAAACCGGCAGGAAAAAGAATACCATTCGTTACTTCAGCGATGAAGACACGTACATCCGGAAGGCCGGCTATCTTTCTATTGGCAAAATTTACCATGCTGCTGATACATTCCGGAGCGCAGTTTTAAAACAGTTAAAGGCATTAGGTGAAAATGAAGATCCGAAAGTCAGGCAAACGGTTGTTAATGCCGCAGGTGAAATTGCGATGAAGGACTTTTCATCAGTCGAAGATTTTTTTCACAAAGGTTTGTTTGATGTCCATCATTCTGTTCGTAACGCGGTGATCGGCTCAATGAAAAAAGCGGGCGAGAAAAATCCGAAGCCTGTACTTGCTTTTGCAAAAAAATATTTGGCGCATCCTGACAAAGAAATCCGCAGGGAAATATGTCATGGAATTGAATTGCGCGGCCGTACACACCCGGAAGATATTCTGCCGCTTTTACGTAAGCTGCAACATGATAAAACTGCAAGAGTCAGGAATACACTGGTGCATGTAATCGGACAAATCGCTTATAAAAAAGGTTGTCTTGAAACCGTGATCGCTGATTTAAAAAACTGGGAAAATAAAGAGCTGGTGCATGAAGCGATTGAAGAAATAATTGATGTGCATTACAGGTACCGGAATTTTTCAGTTTTGACGCAGGATGAAGCGAGGGAATACATTGAAAAGGTGGTTGGTGGTTGGTAGTAAAAAAGGTTGGTGGTCCTTCGAGAGACGCAGGAGTTGTAAAAAGGGTTGGTGGTCAAAAGAATTAATGATTTTCAATTGAAATTTAAATAATCAGCTATGAAAACGTATGATACAATGTCGGAAGCGGTTAATGATCTTCAGAAAAGAGGATATACCCACGACTTTAATTTGGAAACGGAATTTGTTGAATGTAAACAAAATCAATGCCGCTTGAGAGCAGATGAATTTGAAATTGATGAGGTTTATCGTTTTGAAGGGAAAACGGATCCGGGCGACTCCAATATTGTTTATGCGATTTCTTCGAAGCTGGATGATACCAAAGGTGTGCTTGTCAATGGGTATGGCGTATATGCTGACAGCATTTCTGCTGATCTTGTATCGAAGCTGAGCAAGAATGAAATGTGAAAAACATCGTATTAACTTTACCTACTTCGCTTGTTAATCCGCGTATTCCCAAGTACATTTAACGCAGCATGAAAAAGTTACTCTTCCCGGTTTTCCTTTTCTTATTTTCATCACTCCAGGCAGGTGATAATCCTGTTTTAGGCGCGCGCTCACTCGGAATGGCAGGCTGCGGAACTGCGCTCACCGGCGATCTCTGGAATGCGCAAAATAACCAGGCCGGACTTGCCTTCATTAAAAATTTCCAGGCAGGCGCTTTTTATGAAAACCGGTTTCTTGTAAATGATCTCGGAATGAAAGCGGTTGCGGCTGCCATGCCAACCAAATATGGCGTGTTCGCAATGGAAGTGACTTCACTCGGACTTGGAAAGTTATATTCTGAAAATAAAGTCGGTGTTGCTTATGCAAGAACATTCGGTCCGAAATTTTCTGCTTCAGTTCAGATCAATTATTTCAATACACATATCGCTGAAAATTACGGCTCCTCCTCTACTGCTTCCGGCGAATTCGGATTGATCGCGATTCCTGTGAAAAATTTAACCATCGGCTTTCATTTATATAATCCGACACGCAGCAAGCTCAGTGGTGGATTAAATGAACGTCTTCCAACTGTAATGCGCTTAGGAACTGTGTATCGTTTCTCCGACCAGGTTTTTGTATCGCTCGAAGCGGAAAAAGATGTGGATTACAAACCTGTCATTCGCGGTGGACTGGAATATCGTCCTGTTCCGAATTTTTACCTGCGTGCGGGTGCTGCATCTAATCCGGGGTTAATGGCATTCGGATTCGGAATTGTAATGAAAAAATTGCGGCTTGATATTGCTTCCACTTTTCATTCGCAGCTTGGATTTTCTCCTTCTGTCGGATTGCAATATGGAATTGATTAGAGCCGCAGATTTCGCAGATTACGCAGATAGATTTTAAACGGATTTGAAAAGCAATTTACTCCTACGACTTCTTTTCTTTTGCTTTGTTGCATTTGCGGCGAACAATCTCAGTGCGCAGGTTGTTACCGATACTCTTCCGAAAAAAGATTCTGTTTTTGTGGATGATCCGCTGAAGCAGCAAATTGAAGATCTCTCTGAAAATATCGGGAATGAAAATGCGGATCTGACAACGCTTGTTGAGAATCTTCATTTTTATGCAGAACATCCACTCAACTTAAATTCAGCAACACGTGAAGAGCTGCAGGACTTTATGCTGCTCACCGATGTGCAAATCGATAACCTGCTTGATCATCGTGAACGGTTTGGCGCAATGCTGACTATTTATGAATTGCAGACAATCGATGGTTTTGATCTTGCAATTATTTACAAGCTGCTTCCTTATGTAAAAGTGACTGACATGAGCAATGCCGGTCATTTTAGCTTTGCCGAGATGAAGAAGTATGGAAAGAACGAAATCATTATACGCGAGCAAAGAATTTTAGAAGATCAAAAAGGGTATTCACCGATCGATAGTGCTGCACTCGCTGAAAATCCGAATGCGCGTTATCTCGGTTCAAAAGATCATTTGTATGTGCGTTATCGATATACATATGGAAATTTTGTCAGCGCAGGAATTACGGCAGACAAAGATGCAGGAGAAGAATTTTTTCGCGGGACGCAGAAGAATGGCTTTGATTATTATTCCGCGCATTTGTGTTTGAGAAATGTCGGTATAATTAAATCGGCAGTGATCGGCGATTACCAGGTAAGCTTCGGACAAGGTTTAACTGCATGGACAGGTTATTCATTCGGAAAAACTTCTATGGCGCTCAACACCAAGAAAAACGGGATGGGAATTCGTCCGTATACTTCTGTGGATGAAAATAAATTTTTGCGCGGCGCAGGAACAACATTACGTTTTGGAAAATTTGAATCGTCTGCATTTTTCTCTTTGAAAAAACGCGATGCAAATATTGCTGCTTCTGATACCACAGGAAATAATATTGAAATTCTCGAGATCAGCAGCTTTCAAATAACGGGCCTTCATAATACGCCGGCACAAATCGCCGACAAACATGCGATCACGGAAATGATCTACGGAGGAAATTTCGCTTATAAAGGAAAACGTTTGCAAGTTGGTATAACAGCCATGCACGCCGATTACAGCGCGGATCTCAATCGTAATCTTTCACTTTATAACCAGTTTGAATTTTCAGCGAAATCAAATACTGTTATTGGTGCAGATTATGACTGGAGCTTTCGCAACTTTCATTTTTTCGGTGAAGGTTCACGAAGCGCGAATGGCGGAATGTCATTTATCAACGGTGTGCTCATCAGCCTTGATCCGCGTTTAGCAATGACAGTTCACACACGATGGCTCGGCCGCGATTTCCAGAATTTATATTCAAGCGTTTTTGCTGAAGGACTAAACCCTGCGAATGAACGCGGTGTTTATGTCGGTGTCACCGCAAAACCGCATCGACGTGTAACCATAAGCACTTACATCGATCATTATTTTTTCCCATGGCTTCGTTACCAGATTGATCAGCCTTCGGAAGGATCTGATTTTCTTTTTCAGGTAAATTATACACCGGATAAAAAAACCGATATGTATTTCCGCTATCGTCACCGCGATAAATTTATTAATTCAGGTGATGATGAAACTTCAATCGGTTACATTATTCCATTGACGCAGGATAACTGGCGTTTTAATATTCAATATCCTGTTGGCAATTCAATTCGTCTGCGTAACCGTGTTGAATATTCTTTTTATCACCAGACCAACAGAAAATCAGAAAACGGATTTGTGATCTGGCAGGAGATCTCTTACAAGAAGCTGGGCATGCCTGTTTCCTTCTCCGCGCGTTACGCCTTATTCCAAACCGACAGCTATAACGCAGCGATCTATGCGTTTGAAAATGATATGCCGAATACGTTTTCTGTACCTGCGTATTATTACAAAGGATCAAGAATGTATGTGCTTGTGAATTGGGATATCAACAGGAAGATGGAATTATATTTCCGCCTCGCACAAACGTTTTATTACAACCAGGAAATCATCAGCGAAGGTTCGTTGACAGAGATCAATAAGAATACGAAGACGGAGATGAAGGTGATGTTGAGGATTAAGTTTTAGGGATTGGGGAAATGGGAAGATGCCACAAAAAGTGTGTTGATTGTATGGTGACTTTTTAATTTTTGTAATATTCATAAATCATTCTTCCGCCAAATTCATTATTGACAAGCAACCCGTTTTTCCGATAATGGACCTTTTTACAATACTTTTTCGGATTGGGATTAGATGTGGACATGGGTAATAAGAAGTAGCACATCTTTTTCAAATGGCCGTATTTGTCATAATAAAAAGTACATTCATCTTTTCCACTTGTAGTATTATAAACCTCCATGGTGATTGCATCTTTGTGATAAAAGAATTCTACAGTGGAACGACTGGATTGAATCATAATTATCCTGGATAAAGAATCGAAAGTTTGTGTCTCCCAATATCCTATTCTCCTGATTTTTGATTTAATAGTTATTTGAGAAAAGCTGCTACCATACTGATAGCTGTTATCCTTCCTTACCAATTTCAAAGTTTGATTATTGAGGTATTGGTATATGAATTGGACTGTATCACTCCGCATGGAAAAGGCTTCTCCATTTTTCAAAAACTGAACGGTGCCGGTATAAGGCTCTATTCTGTAATGTTTATAAAAACTAATTACACGAATGCAATTACCACTAGAGTCATACGCGTAAGTAGTGCTATCAGGTAAAAGGTAATTATTACTGATAATGCGATGAGAAACCACATGAAAATCAGCGTTAAAAAGATATTGGTGCTTTATTGCAACATTTGAGGTGTCTGGAATGAGTGAATCCAAAACAAGTCGGTATTGATTGGCATATCTATAGTAATGATGTCCGCGATTATCCGGAAAGTCCGGAATTGCGTCTAGATGCTGTATCTCTTCTATAAGATATCCTTCACGATTATATTTCTGATACTGCACTAAATTATTGTCTGTTGAAGTTTTCGTAACACTTAATACTTTGTTTTTTAGATAGGTTGGATTGTAATATTTATACTCTGGAATTGGAGGGTACAAATTTGTTTTTAATTGAAATTTATTTTCAAAATGTGGCAAGCTGTCAAATTGATATTGTGTATGTCGACCTGTATAAAATGACGAATATTGTCCGGCTAAGTATGAATTAAAAAACAAAGGGAAAGCAATCGTCAAGAATAAATGGGTGAATGAAAATTTATTCCATGACATTGGAGACAAACAATAATGCATGGCTCCATCGCCAGTGCGTTGATTCCAGAAAGGGGGAATAGAAATGGGTTGCAATTAGAATTAGGGTTATATAAACAACTATAATGATTATTAATATCGAATTTAAGAGCAATTATCTTACGATCTGCATTCTTTGTTAATTAACAGAGAACAACATTCCTACAACAACTAAAAAAGCCCTCTTCCAAAATTTTGAAAGAGGGCCTTTGTCATTGACAAAAAGAATAATTCAATTACTCCTTTATTACTTTCTCCAAAACAGAATAATCATCTCCACTAATCCGGATGAAATATATTCCATTCGCATAACCTGACAGATCAATCGTAGCAGTTGTTCCGG
>JBKJMR010000631.1:0-3123 GCA_046596275.1 Bacteroidia bacterium
TATTCTGGCTTGCAGGATACCACTTGATGCTTAAAAGTGATGATTTTGGAATTGGTAGTTTTATTTTTGCGATCCTTCATTTTATATTTCAAGTGGTAATGTTTGGTGTTTTTATAAGCTTGAATTTCGGTTATAAAAAAGGTCATTTCTCAGTAATTTCATTTCTTTCGTTTTTCTGTAATTCAACAGCATTGTATTTTTTATTGGTTTACCCCGGCTCAATTGAAGACATTACAATCAGGTACGGCTTCATTGGTTTGGCTATAACTATGTTTTCAATTCACTTAACTGCCGCGTTAAGGAGGCCGAACAGCAAAAGGATTATTTAACTCCGATTTCCGTTCATCACAATCCCCTCTCATTTAATCTGTTTTCTGCGTAAATTCGCATTTCTCAAATCCAACCTATGAAACGTAAATTCTTCCTCCCGTTATTCCTTATTTTCTTTTCTCCACTTGCTAAACTTCGCGCCGATGAAGGTATGTGGCTGCCGATTCTTTTGGATCAGCTGAACATTGCCAATATGCAGGCTACCGGATTTAAGCTCACTGCTGAAGATATTTTCAGCGTGAATAAATCAAGCATGAAAGATGCCGTGGTTTTATTTGGCGGTGGATGTACTGCTGAATTAATTTCCGGGAAAGGTTTGTTGCTCACTAATCACCATTGCGGCTATGGACAAATTCAATACCACAGCAGCGTGGAGCATAATTACCTCGACAAAGGTTTTTGGGCAATGAACCAAAATGAAGAGCTGCCATGTCCTGGTCTTACAGTTACGTTTATCGTAAACATGGAAGATGTCACATCTAAAATTTTAGGCGGTGTGGCGGATGGATTGAATGAAAAGGATCGCGCAAAGGCAATTGATGTAAATGTAAAAGCGCTGGAAAAAGCAAATACAGCTAATGGACTTG
Source organism: Bacteroidia bacterium (assembly GCA_046596275.1). Taxonomy (GTDB): domain Bacteria; phylum Bacteroidota; class Bacteroidia; order Palsa-965; family Palsa-965. The sequence goes on from JBKJMR010000631.1 coordinate 918, forward strand.
ATGCATCTGTCCGTGCGTTTTATTATGGAAATGTGTTTTACATGTTCATGACACAAACATTCAGAGATGTACGAATGGTTGGTGCACCTCCGCAACAGATCGGGAATTTTGGTGGTGATTCTGATAATTGGATCTGGCCGCGTCAGACAGGAGATTTTTCTTTGTTCCGTATTTATGCTGACAAGAATAATAATCCTGCAGATTTTTCATTGGACAATGTTCCTTATACGCCAAAACATTTTTTCAAGATCAATGCGAATGGAGTAGGGGAAAATGATTTTACAATGGTGTATGGTTTTCCAGGAAGAACAACGGAATATCTCAGCTCATGGGGCGTAAGTTTGATCGCGAATGTTTCTGATCCGTTGAAAGTTGATCTGCGCACGCAGCGACTTGAAATCATGGAAGAGGAAATGCATAAATCGGAAAAAGTAAAAATTCAATATGCGGCTAAGCGTAACGGAACTGCAAATGCATGGAAAAAATGGCAGGGCGAAGCAAAAGGTTTGAAGGATAATGATGTGGTTGCAAAAAAGCAAGCACGCGAAACCGAATTTCAAACACGTGTAAATGCTGATCCGGCTAAAAAAGAAAAATATGGAAACTTGCTTCCGCAAATGGAAACTGCCTATAAAAATGTGGAGCCGTGGCAGCGTTCTGTTGATTTGATGAGCGAAGGTTGTTTCTCTGTTGAGATCGTTGCCTTCGCAAGAACCTTTCAACGGCTTGCTGATTTAAGTCGAGCAGAGAAGCCGGATATGGTGGAAATAGCAAAGCAGGTTTCAAGCTTAAAGGTTGCTGTTCCCGCGTATTTTAAAAATTACAATGTTGTAGTTGATAAAAAAACTGCCATTGCTTTATTTACAACCGTGGATCAGAAAATGGATCAACCGGTTTATTCGGCTGAAGCATTTGATAAAAATCATAATGCATTTAGAGTAAATTATTCCAATAAGCCACCTGTTTTTGATCTGGTAAAAACAAAATACAAAGGAGACTTCGGAAAATATTTTGATAACCTCTTTGCAAAAACAATGTTCACGGATTCTGTGAAGCTGATGGCATTTCTTGCCAACTACGCTTCGACAGATTATAAAAAGCTGATGAAAGATCCTGCTTTTGACCTGGCGTTTGGTTTAACGAATTATTATTATTCCTCTACATTTCCGCAATATGGAAAATTAAATGATGAGATAAATCGTCTCAATCGTTTGTACATGGCAGCGCAAATGGAAGTTTTTAAAGAGCAGAAATTTTACCCGGATGCAAATTCTACCTTACGTGTTGCATATGGTAAGATCGACGATTATTCACCGCGTGATGGAATAAGGTATAATTGGTTCTGCACACTTGATGGTGTGATGGAAAAAGAAGATCCTAATACATTTGATTATGTTGTTCCGGCTAAGCTTCATCAACTTTGGGAGTCGAAAGATTACGGAACATACGCCGATAAAAAAGACGGAAAGATTCACACGACATTCATTGCGTCTAATCATACGACCGGTGGAAATTCAGGAAGCCCTGTGCTTGATGCAAACGGAAACCTGATTGGAACCAATTTTGATCGTGTGTGGGAAGGAACGATGAGCGATGTGAATTACGATCCTTCCATCTGCAGAAATATTGCGCTCGATGTTCGTTACACACTTTTCATCATCGACAAATTCGCTGGCGCAGGATATTTATTGAAGGAAATGGAATTTGCTAAATAAGGAGTTGTCAGTTTTCAGTAGTCAGTTTCAGTAGTATTCGATATTCACTAATAACTTAGATACAATCTTTGATCAGTAATCTGTAATTAATGGTAGTTGTAAAATATTTTTTGACTGATTACTGACGACTGAAAACTGACTACCGACCAGTGCTTATGAATTTTCTTTCTAAACCTTACCCGGCTGATAAAAGCATTAAACGATTGCTTGTATCAGCCGTTTGTATTGGGTTATTTATCGGACTTTTCCTGATTGTTTTTCAGCCGTTTGGTGCGAATGAAATTCCGGATAAAACATTTCGTATTGCTTTTCTGGGCGGTTATGGTCTGGTAACAATTATTGCGACTATCGTTTACGGAATTTTATTGCGCCTGGTTTTTCCGAAATGGATAGAAGAAAAAACTTGGACAGCCGGTAAAGAAATCCTCGGAACACTTTCCATCATCTTCATCGTTTCCATCCTGAATTTGGTTTATACGAATTTGGTTTTT
>JBKJMR010000303.1:0-3824 GCA_046596275.1 Bacteroidia bacterium
GGCGGCGACAGTGGTTGTTACGGCAGGAGTATCCCACCAGTTCCAGGTAAGTGGTGCCGCAGTGCCATTCAGTTTAACCCGAACTCATGGACGCTGAATGGCACTGCGGCACCACTTACCTGGAACTGGTGGGATACTCCTGCCGTAACAACCACTGTCGCCGCCGGGCAAACAACCTCCGCCTTTAACGTAAATTCAAGTGGTGACTGCTTCAACCTATGCGTCGCCGCGTTGTATTATAGAACTACGTGCGTAGCTTGTACGCCTACAACACTTACAATGACATCCACTCCTGCAACGTGTGCAGGTTGTAATGGAACAGCTTCCGTTACCGTCAATCCGGCCGGAACCTACACGTATTCCTGGTCACCTTCCGGGGGAACAGGTTCAACCGCTACCGGGTTATGCGCAGGAACTTATACTGTCACGGCAACTTCAGGTTGTAACACGTATACGGCATCTGTGGTTGTCGCCAATGCCGGAGGTGGGTTAACGCTCACCGGTTCTCAAACCAATGCCACGTGTTTTGGTACATGTAACGGAACAGCTACTTCAACAGCGAGTGGTGGAACTGCTCCATATACATTTTCGTGGTCGCCGGCCCAGGCAAGCACAACATCAGGAGCTACCAATACTGCAACAGGTCTCTGCGCCGGGACATATACATTAACTGTGACTGATGCGAATGGTTGTACAGGCACACGCACCATAACGATCACGCAGCCACCGGTTATTACCGCCACACAATCACAAGTGAACATATTATGTAACGGTCAATGCACAGGAAGCGCGACAGTTGTTGCTTCAGGTGGAAACGGAACTTACACGTACGCATGGGCTCCTTCAGGCGGAACAGGCGCAACCGCATCCGCATTGTGTGCAGGAACTTATACATGCACCATCAGCTCACCGGCTGGTTGTTCAATCACAAGAACTTTTTCAATCACACAACCACCGGCATTAACTTCCACAGGTTCACAAGTGAATGTATTATGTAACGGACTATGTACAGGTAGCGCTTCTGTCGTAGCTGCTGGCGGAACTCCGGGTTATACCTATGCATGGGCACCAAGCGGAGGAACATCGGCTACTACAACAGGAAGATGTGCCGGAACATACACGTGCACCATCACGGATGCAAATGGTTGTACCACGACACGATCATTTACAATTACACAACCACCTGCGTTAACAACAACAGGATCGCAGGTGAATGTTTTATGTAACGGATTATGCACCGGAAGCGCAACGGTAGTAGCTTCAGGTGGAACCGCTCCATACACGTATTCATGGGCGCCATCAGGCGGAACAGGTGCAACTGCAAGTGCATTATGCGCAGGAACTTTTACCTGCACGATCACGGATGCAAACGGTTGTACAACAACAAGATCATTTACCATCACACAGCCACCTGCATTAGCTGCAACACAATCGCAGGTGAATGTGTTGTGTAACGGATTATGCACTGGTAGCGCCACGGTAGTTGCGTCAGGCGGAACAGCGCCTTATACCTATTCGTGGGCTCCATCAGGTGGAACTGCGGCAACAGCAACAGGAAGATGTGCCGGAACTTATACTTGCACAATCACGGATGCAAATGGTTGTACCATTACAAGAACATTCAGCATTACACAGCCACCTGCAATAACTGTAACACAATCGCAGGTAAACATTTTATGTAACGGAGCTTGCACAGGAAGCGCAACAGTTGTTGCTTCAGGCGGAACAGCACCATACACCTATGCATGGGCTCCTACTGGCGGAACAGCAGCAACAGCAACAGGAAGATGTGCGGGAACTTATACTTGCACCGTAACCGATGCAAATGGTTGCACTACTACAAGCTCATTTAATATCACACAACCACCTGCACTAACATCAACCGGCTCACAGGTGAATGTTACTTGTAACAGTGCGTGTAACGGAAGCGCGACAGTCATTGCTTCTGGCGGAACAGCACCATATACGTACTCATGGGCTCCATCAGGCGGAACAGGTGCAACGGCTTCTTCCTTGTGTGCAGGAACATTTACATGTACCATCACTGATGCAAACGGATGTATAACAACAAGATCATTTACCATCACGCAGTCGCCGCCGATAACAGCAACACAATCGCAAGTAAACGTTACTTGTTTTGGTGCATGCACAGGAAGCGCAACAGTTGTCGCTTCGGGTGGAACAGGGACATACACTTACGCGTGGGCTCCAGTTGGCGGAACAGCTGCAACAGCAACCGGACTTTGTGCAGGTACTTACACATGTACGATCAGCTCACCTGTTGGTTGTTCAATAACACAAACATTCAACATTACACAACCACCTGCAATTACAGCAACACAATCGCAGGTAAATATTTTATGTAACGGAGCTTGCACAGGCAGCGCAACGGTTGTCGCTTCAGGTGGAACAGGAACTTACACCTACGCATGGGCTCCTTCAGGTGGAACAGGTGCAACCGCAACAGGACTTTGCGCAGGAACATACACATGCACAATCAGCTCACCGGTGGGTTGTACGATCACACGAACATTCAGCATTACACAACCTCCCGCATTAACCACAACAGGTTCGCAGGTTAACGTGTTATGTAACGCAGCATGTACAGGAAGCGCAACAGTAGTCGCTTCAGGTGGAACAGGTCCGTACACGTATTTATGGGCTCCTTCAGGTGGAACAGGTGCAACCGCTTCTTCATTATGTGCGGGAACATATACTTGCACGATCACCGATGCGAACGGATGTACAACAACAAGAACTTTTTCGATTACCCAACCAACAGCATTAACAGCAACAACCTCATCTGTTCAGGCTACATGCGGTAATCCGAACGGATCTGCTACAGTAGTTGCTTCAGGCGGAACACCGGCTTATACCTATTCATGGGCACCTTCTGGTGGAACCGGTGCAACTGCAACCGGACTTGTTGCAGGTTCATACACTTGTACAATTACAGATGCAAATGGTTGCGTAATTACAAGAACAGTTTCTGTTACAAACGCAGGTTCACCAACCGCAACAATTATTGCTACTGTTAACGTCACCTGTTTCGGGGGCAACAACGGATCAGCAACTGTCAGCGCTAGTGGCGGAACAGGTCCCTATACTTATGCATGGGCTCCATCAGGCGGAACAGGAACAACTGCCTCTTCATTGCCGGCGAATACATATACTGTAACAGTAACAGATGCAAATGGTTGTTCAACTATTGCCACCGTTGCTATAACTGCACCACCAGCATTAACTGCAACAACATCACAGGTAAACGTATTATGTAATGCTGCATGTACAGGAAGCGCAACAGTAGTTGCATCGGGCGGAACACCAACATATACTTATGCATGGGCACCATCAGGCGGAACAGGTGCAACTGCAAGCGGACGTTGTGCAGGAACGTATACATGTACAATTACGGATGCAAATGGTTGTTCAATTACCAGAACGTTCAACATTACTCAACCAACAGCAGTCACAGCTACCACAGCAACCACACCTGTACTTTGTAATGGTGGAACAACAGGAACTGCTTCAGTAACTGCTTCAGGTGGAACACCCACTTATACTTATTCATGGGCTCCATCCGGCGGAACAGGTTCAACTGCTACCGGACTTGCAGCAGGAACTTATTCTTGCACAATTACAGATGCAAACGGTTGTGTGATCACAAGAACAATTACGGTTACTCAACCAACCGCTGTTACTGCAACAACTTCAACTGTAACAGCAACCTGCGGCAATCCTAATGGATCTGCAACAGTAGTCGCTTCGGGCGGAACACCGGGATATACCTATTCATGGGCGCCTTCAGGTGGAACGGGTGCAAC
>JBKJMR010000383.1:0-4532 GCA_046596275.1 Bacteroidia bacterium
CCTATTCCACCGCCGCCCATACCGGAATTGATAATGCTTCCGTTCTGCTGGAAGTCGCCAATACCGAAACGGGAATAAGGAGAAACGGTTTGAAGCACAGCAGGATTTTGCGCTTTCAACTGGAGTAAGGAACCAAATCCGAACACACCTAATAAAACGAAGAAGAAAAAGTATTTAGAGCAAATGGTTTGCGACATGATAATCGAGAATTCGGTAAAGGCCTTGGGATACTAGATTTGGGCGTGCAAAGATGCCATTTTTCAGGGCTTCTGCCAAAAGGGTTCCATCTCCGCCGCCGATTACGGTATTTAACCCGGGATATTGTTTGAGATATTGATAGATCATGCCTTCCAGCTCGGCGACTGTGCCGTTAAAAGTACCGGAACGCAGGGAAGTCTCGGTGTTATTTCCTGTTAAAGGATGTTTTCCTTCGAGCTTGATCAACGGCAGCTTCTTTGTTTTTTCGTGCATTGCTTCCATCCGCATGTGCAGTCCGGGAGAAATAGCTCCACCGAGGAAATTTCCTTTTGCGTCAACGATATTATAAGTAATGCAAGTTCCAGCCACTATGGCCAAGACGGGCGCGTTGGGAAATAGTTGCCATGCCTCCACCGAAGCTGCAATACGATCATAACCGAGACTTTCCTTCGATTCGTAGGCATTTGTAATCGGGATAGGCGTATGCGGACCGAGGATAACGAGCGGAAAAAGCGGGGCAAGTTCCTCAATTAAGGTCGGTGAATGGTCGACCACGGAGCCCAAAATGGCAAATTTGACCGGTTTGCTGGTCGCAAAAGCAAGAATATCGTCGGTTGAAGGCGATTCTAAAATTTCCTGTGCAAACAGTTCTCCGTCACGGAACATGATAGCTTTCAGGGCAGTATTGCCAAAATCGAGGACAAGTCGGTACTCCATGGAGCACAAATCTATGGAGAATGCGAGGAAAAATTTCTCGTTTTTAAATTAATCAGTAGATTTGCGACCCGTTAAGGAAATGCAGGAGTTCGAATCCCTACATGACCACGACGGAAAAAGGAGGCTTGGTAGCTCAGTTGGTAGAGCAATAGACTGAAAATCTATGTGTCGATGGTTCGATTCCATTCCAAGCCACTTTCGAAAGTGAAAAAAAGCTTCTCAGCAATGAGGGGCTTTTTTTGTTTTGGGTCAATTATGATTCTTAACTTCATTCAATGCACTTCACTCCAATTCTTTTTTGCACTTGTTTTCTAGCTACTCTTGTAGGTATGCTCGGACGATTTATTTTATTCAGAAGAGTTAAAAAGGAGTTTGGATTCGACTTTACAACCAAAAGAATTTATCCATCAACGATTACAAAACTAATTAACGATAATAGTATTGCTGTACCGCAGAGTCCCCAGAAAGAGCGCGGATTTTTTAATCTGTGTAATCCGCGAAATCTGTGGCTAGAAACGCGCAAGAAAATTCCCTCGCAGAGTACCGCAGAGTGCGCGGAAAGAGCGCAGATTTTTGGCATTAATAAAAAAACCGCTCACCGTCTTTGTGATTAAATAGTGTAATTTGCTTTGATAATACCAGACATTGAAAAGCGCCGCCACAACAAATAAAAAAACAGCAAGTAAAGCTTCCGCCGAACATCCGGCAGGGAAGAAAACCATTGTTTTTAATACGCCCCCTGTTCTACAGCAAAAAAACGGTATCGATTTTCCAATTCAAAAAAATACATCCGGTGCAGGCGAACGCATTCTTGAAATTGTAGCTCAACTTGTAAATCTTGGAACGCAAGCTGTAATGATTTCAGGCAAAGTTCCCGGTATAAGTCAGCTGAATGAAAAATTAAATCAGCTCCGCACCATTGCTACCGGCGGCGATGAACAGGTAAAAGTTGCCACACTTGCCGCGCTCGAAAAAGAAATTTCAAGTACGAATAAGAGCGCGCCTACAGGTACTGAGGTTGAGCCGATTCAAATGACGGGTCTTGAAATCGTTGCGGCAGTAGTAGGCATAGGCGCATTGGCACTTATGCTTTATCAATGTGTTGCAGGAAATGCGCAAGCACAAGTGCCTGTAATTGCCCCCGGACCATTTGTTGCAATTCCTATTCTTCCGCCGCCGCCGCCACCTCCTGTAGCTGCGGCCGCAACCTTAACCCTGCAAGGAATAATTCATGATCATGTTGGGTCGGACGCGTCTGTTCTTTCAGAAGCTGTGATGACAAATAATACGCAACGCGTCCGCTACGAAATCAGCTGGGATGCAACGGTAGCTCCCGGCGGAAATCATTTGGGCCAGGTCAATGGAGTAGCCAGCAATGGATTTGTAGAAGATCTTTCGCCTGCCGGGCAATCGATAGGAGACCGGGCAGGAAATATGGGAGGATATTTTGCGAATGCCGATTTCAGCGGTCCGGATAATACTGGATTATATTTCCGTTTCCCGGATCACATTGTTCAACGCGCATTAAATAATGGCAGCTGGCGGTTCAGATTATCCGTGGAGGATGCGGACGGCACAGTACGCGCGCAGGACATTGTTGTGGTAGACTGGACACATTGATTTTCTTAGGTGCCAAATCACCACAATCATCGCAAGGATCTTTCGCGGGAAATTCTCACGCAGGGGCCGCAGAAAGAGCGCAGATTTTTTCCTTTTTTTTCAATCACCCAGCCATTCAATCACCCAGTCATTAAATCACCCTCCGCCGCGGCGGACACCAAATCCCTTCCCAAGGAAATCTCTCACCATAAAAAAGGCTCCCCATTTCTGAGAAGCCTTCCTTTCAATTATTAAATTACCAGATTACAAGATTATCAAATCCTTTTAAGCTTGTTTCGATCTGCTTCGTCCGAACCACGATTTTTTCTGTGGTGCAGCTGCAGTATGCGTCGATTTTGCTTTTGGTTTTCCTGAACGATTTCTACCGTTGCCATTGCTCGCTGGTCTGTGCGTGCGCGATTCTCTTGGTGGAACAGGCGTGCCCATTTTGAATGGATGCTCTTCCACGATCGGAATCTGCTTGCCGATCAGCTTGGTGATGTCCTTGACGTATGCGCGTTCTTCATTGTCACAAAACGAAATAGCTATTCCGCTTGCGCCTGCGCGTCCCGTACGACCAATTCTATGCACGTAAGTTTCTGCAATGTTTGGAATTTCATAATTAATAACGTGAGTCAGATCGTCTACATCAATCCCACGCGCTGCAATATCTGTTGCAACTAAAACACGTGTCTGCTTTGCTTTGAAATTACTCAATGCACGCTGACGGGCGGTTTGTGATTTATCTCCATGAATAGCTTCCGCGCGAACTCCGGCACGAATCAAATCTTTTGTTACGCGATCTGCTCCGTGTTTTGTTCTTGTAAAAACCAATGAAGTAATAATGTTGGGATCATTCAGCAAATGAATGAGCAACAGTTTTTTATTTCCTTTATCATCGAAATATAATTCCTGGCGAATCGTGTTTGCACTCAAAGAAACAAGAGTTACTTCTACTTTTTCAAGATTCGTTAAGATGCTTGCAGAGAGACGAACGATTTCCTGCGGCATGGTAGCGGAGAAAAATAAAGTCTGTCTTTTAGCAGGAACTTTTGCAATGACTTTTTTCACATCATGCACAAATCCCATATCAAGCATACGATCTGCTTCGTCAAGAATCAAAAACTCAACCTGGTCCAAACGCACATGACCCTGGTTCATCAAATCGAGCAAACGTCCTGGTGTTGCGATAAGAATATCAACACCTGCGCGCAATACATCGGTTTGTGGTTTTTGTCCAACGCCACCGTAGATCACCACATTTTTCAATCCTGTGTGACGACCGTAAGCAGTGAAGCTTTCAGAAATCTGGATTGCGAGCTCACGTGTTGGTGTGAGAACAAGTGTGCGGATTGGCTTTTTGAAATTTGTCGGCGAGGGCTTTAATGCCATCAATTGGATAACAGGAATTGCGAATGCTGCAGTTTTCCCTGTACCTGTTTGCGCACAACCTAAAAGATCGCGACCTGTGAGGATGATGGGAATTGCTTTTTGCTGAATTGGTGTTGGGGTAGTGTAGTTCTCTTCTTTAAGCGCCTGGAGAATAGGCGTAATCAAATTCAATTGTTCGAATAACATAATTAGTATTTAGTTCGGAGTCGTTAGTTCGGCGATTTTTTTTTAAGCCGTTAACTTACGCTACGTGTTAGAGTTCATTAATAGTTTATTAGTTCGGAAGCTCAGAACTCTTTTGGGAGAACCGAAACTAAGGTGGGAGATCACCGGTTTTAACACCGTATCCCTAATGAATTCCAACACTTTTGATGTTTGAAAAAATTGCCGATTGATTTGATCAGCGGAAGGAGGGATAAACTTTCTGGGGACAAAGATAAGATAAATTTATTAACGGCCGACAAATCGATAGCTGATTACAGATGACTGATTACAGATTACCAATGGAAATCATGGGAGATAAAAAATGTTAATGGGTTTTCCTTACAAACGGTATTATCACTCTTCCTTTTTTATCTGCGAAATCTGTAAATCTGCGTGCCAACCTTTCAGCAAGGAAAAAGTCG
>JBKJMR010000420.1:0-10409 GCA_046596275.1 Bacteroidia bacterium
TCAGGAATATGTGGTGAATGAGATTCAGGAAGTTTACCGTTTGCAAGGTGTAAAAATCAACGACAAACATTTTGAAGTTATCGTTCGTCAGATGATGCGCAAAGTAGACATCGTTGATCCGGGTGATACAATTTTCCTTGAGACACAGTTGGCAAACAAAGCTGACTTCATGGAAGAGAACGATCGTCTCTACGGCAAAAAAGTTGTCGTTGAACCTGGTGATTCACAAAGTCTCAAAGCAGGACAAATCATTTCCGCACGTAAATTGCGCGATGAGAATTCCATGTTGAAACGTAAAGACCAGAAGCAGGTGGAAGCACGTGATGCTGTTCCTGCAACATCTTCACAGATTCTTCAAGGTATCACACGTGCATCGTTACAGACCAACTCATGGGTATCTGCTGCTTCCTTCCAGGAAACAACAAAAGTCCTCAACGAAGCTGCTGTCAACGGAAAAGTGGATATCCTCAACGGACTCAAGGAAAACGTTATTGTTGGTCACCTTATTCCAGCCGGAACAGGTCACCGCACTTACGAAAAACTTGTGGTTGGTTCGAAAGACGAATACGAAAAGCTCCTTGCTGCGAAAAAAGAAGCGATGGAAGAAGAAGCATAAAAACTTCTTTCTTTATAGAACAGAAAGTCCTCTCAACTCAGTTGGGGGGACTTTTTTTTGTGGTTAAAAATGTGTGAATCTTAAAGAAAGTATAAAGCTTGCCCACTCTTTTTTTTGTAAATTTCACCTACCAACCGGCTTGATGAAAAGTTTAAGATCAGGCATCTCCCCAGGATGAAAGCAACTACTTCTTTTACGAAGCATTTTTTCTTTTTTATTATTTTGCTTTTGCCGGTGATTAATTCATTCGCGCAAAATGCGGCAGCCGATACGCTTCGTCAGCAGTTAGCCGCACTCAAACCGAATTCTCCAACCTATGCCGAAGATAAGATCGGTGGGCTCGGAACACTTTTTCTTTCTGTTGTTCACACGCATCCATATGAAGCGTTAAAAATTTCAGATCAGCTTGCTGCATGTTTGAAGGAGAAAGGTGATTCTGTTGCGTATTACGAAGCGCTTTACCGGCACAAAGCAATTGCCTATAAGGAAATGGGCGATTACACAAATAATATTATTTACCTCGAAAAATATGCTGAAGCATTAAACCGCATCGGTAACAGCGATGGTTATGCATATGTTGATATTGGAAATGCATATTATAGTTTGGGTTTGCGTGTGCTTGCAAAAGATTGCTACAGGCAAGCCGATAAAATTTTTGAGAAGGAAAATAATATCGAGGGTCAATGTACGGTGCATAATAATTTCGCGCAGATCTATATGATGCAGAAACAATATGATTCTGCGTTATACCAATTGCATCTTACACATTCTTTGCGAATTCACCAGCTGAAGGATGTTGCAATTGCCGGCGACTCTAAATTTTTAATCGGCATTTGTTATTATGATCTGCACCAATATGATTCTGCAAAATATTATTTTCATGGCGTGCGCAGTTTACTCGGAACTCCTGCTTTGCAAAACCATACCGATCATGTAGCGTTGCAGGAAGAATATGCTGGTTCTTTTAATCGCCTTGCATCGGTTTTTATAAATGAAAAAAACTGGGACAGCGCCGCCTATTATCTTAACAAGGGATTTGCTTTTTATACCGCTGCGGGATATACGCGCAAGATCAACAGCACGTATGCAACATGGGCAGAACTATATCTTAAAAGAGGATTGCATGATAGCGCATTGATCAATATTGTCCGGTATGATGAAAGAATAAAAGGAGGTGGCAACCCGGAAGCACAAATGAGATTATATAAGCTTTACGCCGATTATTATCACATTGTAAATGATAAGGAAGGATATTACAAGTATATGATGCAGTATTATATGCTTGATGATTCGTTGAAAGGACAATCAGTAGATGAAGGATCGCTGCTTGCTTCGGGAACGATGATGGAATTAAAAAACAAATCACGTATCGAAGAGCAGAACATTGCGCTTGCACAGCAGGAAAAAGAAAAAGTATTGCTCTATGCAATTTCCGGGTTGTTACTTTTTATTATTTCCACCGGTATTTTCTTTTTCTTCCAGATCCGTAAAAAGAATAATCTTATTCAACATTATAATATTGAGCTGGAAGAAGCGAATGCAACCAAAGAAAAATTTCTTTCTGTTATCAGCCATGATCTGCGTGGACCTTTTAATACGCTCATCGGCATGTCGAATGTGATGATGAATAATGTGAAGGCGAATAAGCTGGAGAATATTTCTTCCAATGCCGAAGCGATCAATGTTTCTTCGCGCAAGGCGTATGTGCTGCTGGATAATTTAATGCAGTGGGTGAGCTTGCAGAAAGAAAAAATTGTTGTGAATAAGGAAGAGCTGTATGTGAATGAAATAGTGGAAGATGTGCTGGTGCTCTTCAGGAACCAGGCATTGGCACAAAGCATAACAGTTAATAAAGACCTGAATGCTTCTGTAATTTTCGCTGATAAAAATCTGCTCCAGGTTGTCTTGCGCAATTTATTATCAAATGCAATTCGTCATATTCCGGCAGGCGGAACGGTTAAGCTTTGTATCGAAGCAAATGGCAAAGACATGCTGATCATTGTGGAGGATAATGGTAATGGCATTGAAAAAGAAACATTAAAGTCACTGTTCATTAAAAAAGAGCATACCAGCATTGCAAGAAAAGGAGGTGGGCTCGGATTACTTTTAGTGCAGGAGTTTGTAGAGCAAATGAATGGTTCCATCAAAGCGGAAAATATTCCTTCAGGTGGAGCAAAGTTTACAATCGTATTGCATGATGCAACTTTGTCGGACGCCAATCATTCTGTGGGACAAACTAATTCGTTAACAGAACCAAAATTTACCGACGACGAAAAGAAAAAGATGAATGTGCTGATCCGCAAAATGGAGAAGTATGAAATTTTTGATACAACCGAATTACGTGAATGTTTCGATACGTTTGATGCAGCAGATTCGGTTGCAGTGAAAGAATGGATAAAAAATTTGTCGCTTGCAGTTTATCATGCGAACAAAGAGCAATTCAAAACACTTATCAGCCTGGCTAATTAGCGAAATGAAAATATTCGAGCACAAAACAATTCTTGTAGCAGATGATGATCCGGGCAACCGCGAGCTTGTGGTGAGCACGATGCATAAGCTGGCCGATGGAATTAAAGTATTGTCAGCTGCGCATGGTGGACAGGTAATTGAAATTCTTTCCAAGCGTAATGTAGATGCAGTGCTGCTGGATTGGGAAATGCCGGTGAAGGATGGTTTCACAGTACTTTGCGAAATGAAAGCAAATCCACGCTGGGCTGATATTCCTGTGCTCATGTATACCGGTGTGATGACCTCAAGTGTGAATTTGGTAAAAGCGCTCGAGATAGGCGCGGTTGATTTTATCCGTAAGCCGACAGAACCGGTTGAGCTTACGGCGCGAATAAAATCAGCGTTGCAGCAACGTGAAGATTTCACCAGGCGGATGCGGCTGGAAAAAGAAAGTGCTGAAATGCATGCATTGGTTTTTGAAACCGAAATCAGGTTGCTGAAAGAGCAGCTCAATAACTATCTCATCCAGCTCGCACGTAAAAACGAAGTCCTGATTAATTTACGTGAGCGTTTGAATAACGGAGAAAACTCTCTTGAGGCAGCCAAATATATTGACGGTCTTGTGAACATGGAAAATTATTGGGATGAGCTGTTTCAGCAATTCAGCCGGCTCGATAAAAACTTTCTCACAAGCTTAAACAGCAAGCATGAAGATCTTTCTCCGAATGAATTAAAGTTTTGTGTGCTCCTTAAAGCGGGCATGGGTTCAAAAGATATTGCAAGTCTTATGAATGTATCCATCGCTGCAATTGAAAAGAACCGTTACCGCATACGCAAGAAACTAGAGCTGATTCCGGAAGATAGCCTTGAGAAATATATTCTTTCATTTTGATGAAGCTTAGAAGCAGTCTTATTGCTGCGTAGGTTTTGCCGGTCATTTTATCCATTTGTTTAACGGTTAATTTATACCGTCCATCGAGTTGTCCGGCTTTTGTCCGGCACCACAGAATAGGAATGGCCAGACTATAGAAATACTTTTGCACTGATTTAATAGTTCCCCCAGGTACCCCATTTTTTACCCCATTTCCTATGTCAATTGTTTCTATGAAAAATAGACTGTTTACTATTGTGCTTGTTTTATTCAGCACAACACTATTCGCCCAGGTTATTACCCCTTTTTCTATTCGTTATCAAACAACCCAAAAAGGAGGCATTCGCTATCTTTCAAATACATCGGTAACATGTACCGGTGGTGGTTGCGGAGCTGGTCGTGTGGAAGTTCCGCCAGCTGGTACTTCTACCGATAACGGATTTACCGCAGCATACGTTGATATCGATTCAGACGGAACAACATTCTCTTCTTCATCGGATAGTTTGGCGCTTCCTACATGTAGTGAAATTTCATGGGCCGGACTTTATTGGGGTGGTGAAATGACAAATGCGGGTGCAAACTATGCAACACGTAACCAGGTAAGAATCAAAACAAATAATGGTTCATACGTCAATCTTACTGCCGATGCGCTACAGGATAATACTATTGGTTTTAGCACTTACCATTGCTATAAAGATGTTACTGCTATCATGCAGGCAGGTGGTGCTAATGCGCGGTATACAGTAGCAAACGTTGCAGCACGTATAGGAGGAACAAATCGTTTTGGAGGATGGTCGATCGTGATCGTTTATAAAAATGATTTGCAGCCAATGCGTAACCTGACTGTCTTCAATGGTTTGTCAAATGTATCAGGAGCAAATCCTATTTCAGATATTACTGTTAGCGGATTTCTTACGCCACTATCAGGACCTGTTACGTTTGAAGTGGGTAATATCACTTATGACGGAGATCGCAGCTCCACCGGTGATCAATTGATGTTCAACGGCGGTAGTGGATTTGTAAATATCCTGGATGCTGTTAATCCAATGAATGATATTTTCAACAGCACTTATTCTTACAACGGTGTTCAGAAAGTTACGCCATTCATTAATCCGGGCTACACCAATAGTCTTGGTTACGATGCTGATATTTTCCTTCCGAATAATGCAGCAAAAAATTTCATTGGAAACAGCGCAACATCCGCAACACTACGATTAACCACGGGAGGAGAAACCTTTCTCACCCAGGTTGTAACAATGGCCATCGACGTATACGAGCCGGATCTCCGTGCCGCATGTCGTGTTGTCGATCTTAATGGAGGGGCTGTTCTTCCGGGTGATATTCTCGAATACACAATCGTCGGAAAAAATATTGGTTCAGATCCTTCTGTCAATACATATATCACTGATACGCTCGAATATAACTCCGTATATATTCCGGGATCATTAAGTATTCTTTCCGGACCAAATGCAGGTGCAAAAACGGATGGAGCAGGCGATGACCAGGCAGAATATATCATAGCCAACCGTACAGTAAGAGTGCGCATAGGAACCGGCGCGAATGCAGTTTCAGGCGGCCAGGTAAATAATTCTCCGCTTGGCATCGACAGTACGCAGATCAGGTTTCGCACCATGGCAACGACAGATTGTATTGTATTACAATGTGATAATATTATTAATAACCGCGCTTACATTTTCGGAACAGGAAATGTTTCCGGTAATAATTTTAACAACGGAAGTAATCCGAATATTTTTGACGGAAACGGATGCCCTGTTCCCGGAACAACAAATACTCCGATCAGCGCAGCAAGTTGTACGCCACCATCCTCTTCAAGCAATTCACCTGTCTGCACAGGCTCAACATTAAGTCTTACTACCAGTCCATCCTCATCTGTAGCCTCTTATTCATGGACAGGCCCTGGCGGATTTGTATCGACTGCTGCAAATCCTAATCGCGCAAATGCAACCGCAGCGATGGCAGGAACCTATACGTGTGTTATCACTATTCCTTCATCAGCTTGCTCATTTACAGTAACAACAACGGTTGTTATTAATACCACACCTTCAACACCAACTCCTTCGAGCAATACACCTGTTTGCAGCGGAAATACAATTAACCTATCAACTGCAGCAGTTGCCGGTGCCACCTATTCATGGACCGGACCGTCTGCATTTGTTTCCGCTTTACAAAATCCCACACGCGCAGCAGCTACAGCAGCAATGAGCGGAACGTATAGTGTTACTGTAACTGCCAATGGTTGTACTTCTGCTGTCGGAACAACCGCTGTGGTCGTCAATACAACCCCTGCCACACCAGCACCATCAAGCAATTCTCCTGTTTGCACTGGCAACACAATTAATCTTTCAACTACAGCAGTTGCAGGCGCTACTTATTCATGGACAGGGCCTTCGGCATTTGTTTCTGCAGTTCAAAATCCAACACGTGCAACTGCAACAGCTGTAATGGCGGGCACATATAGTTTAACAGTTACAACAACCGGTTGTACTTCAGCAGTGGGAACAACAGTAGTAGTTGTCAATGCAACACCGTCCACACCGGCTCCGTCGAGCAACACACCTGTTTGTACAGGAAATACAATCAATCTTTCAACACCGGCTGTAGCAGGAGCAACTTATTCCTGGACAGGTCCGAACAGTTTTGCTTCAGCTGTACAAAATCCATCTATTGTAAATGCAACCGCAGCAATGGCCGGAACATACAGCGTGACTGTAACAACAAATGGTTGTACATCAGCTGTAGGAACAACTGCGTTGGTAATTAATACAACACCTTCGACTCCTGCTCCGTCAAGCAATGCACCTGTTTGTACAGGGAACACAATTAACCTTTCAACTGCCGCAGTTGCAGGCGCTACTTATTCATGGACAGGGCCTTCGGCATTTGTTTCTGCTGTTCAAAATCCAACGCGAGCGGGTGCAACAGCTGTAATGGCGGGAACATATAGCTTAACTATTACAACAACCGGTTGTACTTCAGCTGTGGGAACAACAGTAGTAGTTGTCAATGCAACTCCGGCAACACCAACTGCTTCGAGCAACTCTCCTGTTTGTAGCGGAAACACAATCAATCTTTCTACTCCTGCCGTTGCAGGCGCAACTTATTCATGGACCGGGCCAGCTGCATTTGTTTCTGCAGTTCAGAATCCAACACGCGCAAGTGCAACAGTTGCAATGGGCGGAACATACAGCGTTACGGTTACGACTAACGGATGTACTTCATCAGTCGGAACAACAGCAGTAGTTGTAAATGCAACTCCTTCTACACCGGCGCCGTCAAGCAATTCACCTGTCTGTACCGGCAACACAATAAACCTTTCTACAGCAGCAGTTGCAGGAGCAACTTATTCATGGACTGGCCCGAACAGTTTTGTTTCAGCAGTACAAAACCCTTCTATTGCCAATGCAACAGCTGCAATGTCCGGAACATATAGTGTAACCGTAACAGCAAATGGTTGCACATCTGCTGCAGGAACTACAGTTGTCACTATCACACCACCTCCAACAACAGCAGCAGCAGGGCCTGATCAGACCATTTGTGTAAACAGCGCAACCATGGCTGCTAATGCTCCAACAACAGGAACAGGAACATGGACGCAGATCAGCGGACCCGTAACGGCAACAATCACTACGCCATCATCTCCTGTAACAACTATTACCGGGATAACAACAGCGGGTACTTATGTATTCCAATGGACAATTGCAAATTCACCATGTACTGCTTCAAGCGACCAGGTTTCCATTATTCTGAACGGAGCAACCGCTGCCGCAAATGCAGGGACTAATCAGCTGTTGTGTAATGTTACAACTACGGTTATGGCTGCAAACGCAGCTGCACCGGGTGTTGGAACATGGACACAGATAAGTGGTCCGAATACAGCAGCGATCGCATCACCAGCTTCACAAACAACAACAATTAATGGTCTTATTACAGGCACGTATGTTTTCCGGTGGACAATTACTAATGCTCCATGTCCTGCAACAACAGATGATGTAACAGTTACTATTTCTGCACAGCCTACAACATCGTTTGCAGGGCCGGACCAGGCCATTTGCAGCTCTGTTGCTACCATGCTTGCAAATACGCCGTCAGTCGGAGCCGGATTATGGTCGCAGGTAAGTGGTCCGAATACTGCAACAATTACTACTCCAACTTCACCTGCAACCACAATGAGCGGTTTAATTGCCGGAACATATGTGTTTGAATGGTCGATTGCAAATGCACCTTGCGTTCAGTCGGATGATGTAGTTAGTGTTGTTGTGAGCGCGGTCCCTACAACAGCAAATGCAGGAACTGATCAGACAATTTGTTCTGCTTCCGGGGTTGCTACTATGACCGGAAATATCCCTACTACCGGAACAGGTGCATGGACACAGGTAAGCGGACCATTCAGTGCAACAATTACTTCACCTTCTTCTGAATCGACAACAATCACAGGCATGACAACAGCCGGTACCTATGTTTTCGAATGGAGCATCAGCAATGGTTCTTGTGCAGCTTCAACCGATTCAGTTAGTGTTGTGGTAAATGATCCGCCTACAGTTGCCGCAGCTGGAAATAATCAGTCGTTGTGTAATGTTACAACAGTTATGATGACTGGAAATACTGCTTTGAGCGGAACAGGTAACTGGACACAGCTAAGCGGTCCGAATACAGCAACGATCACAACACCTTCCTCTGAAGCAACAACAATGACAGGTCTCGTTGCCGGAACATATGTGTTTGAATGGACAATTTCCAATTCACCTTGTGCTGCTACAACTTCACAATTGCAAATCGACATTTTCGATTTACCGACAACTTCAAATGCCGGCACTGATACATCAATTTGTGCAACAGCCGCTTCTACGACAATGAACGCGAATGCTGCAACAACAGGAACAGGAAACTGGTCACAGGTGAGCGGGCCTTCTACGGCAGCGATTGCAAATCCTGCTTCCCCGGTTACAACTGTTACCGGAATGGTTGCTGCAGGAACATATGTTTTCCAATGGGAAATAAGCAATGGTGTTTGTGCAGTGAGCGCTGATAGCATGCAGGTAATTGTAGCGGATCCGCCCACAACTTCCAGCGCTGGCGCAGATCAAGCATTGTGTAACAGCACAACTGCGATGATGAGTGCGAACACTGCCGGAACAGGAACCGGTGCATGGGCGCAAATCAGCGGACCAAACACGGCAACAATCACTTCGCCGGCTTTTGAATCAACTTCTGTGACAGGACTTATTGCAGGGACATATTTGTTTGAATGGACAATTACCAGCGGCGCTTGTACACCAAGCTCCGACACCATGCAAATTACAATTGATGATCTGCCGACAGTTTCAAATGCAGGTAATGATCAGCAAATTTGTAATGCAACATCAACAACGATGGCTGCTAATATTCCATCAACAGGAACAGGAATGTGGTCACAGGTAAGTGGTCCGAATACACCGGCCATTACTTCACCTTATTCCGAATCAACAGCGATCACAGGATTAACTACCGGTGCTTACGTATTCGTTTGGTCAATTACAAATGGTGTTTGTGCTGTAAGTGCGGACAGTGTAAATGTGATCGTTGATCCGTTACCAACAACAGCAACAGCAGGAGCTGATCAATTAAATATTTGTCCGCCCGTAACAACGATGGCTGCGAATGTTCCAACAGACGGAACAGGGATGTGGTCACAACTAAGTGGTCCGAATACAGCTACGATAACCACACCGAATTCTGAAACGACAACTTTTTCTTCGCTCACATCAGGAACGTATGATTTTGTATGGACGATCAGCAGCGGTGTTTGTGCTTCAAGCTCAGATACAATTCAAGTTGTTGTTATTCCATGTGATTCTGATGGGGATGGTGTTTCTGATCTTACTGAAGTTTCCGACGGAACAAATCCAAATGATCCTTGCGATTATCTTACGGCAAGTGTTAGTTTAATCCAGGGCGGACTTTGGAATAGTGCAGATTGCGACGGTGATGGTGTAACGAACGGAACGGAGACAACTGACGGAACAAATCCGAATGATCCATGTGATCATCTTGTTGCAAGCATTACTTTATCACAAGGTGGAAATTGGAATAACGCTGATTGTGATAACGATGGTGTAACAAACGGAACAGAAATTGTTGACGGAACAAATCCATCTGATCCTTGCGATTATATTGCTGCAAACATTACACTTCCGCAAACAGGAAATTGGAATGCTGCGGATTGTGACGGTGATGGAGTAATCAACGGAACAGAAGTAGCTGACGGAACAAATCCGAATAATCCATGTGAATATCTTGTTACGAGTATTACTTTATCGCAGGGTGGAAACTGGAATGCTGCGGATTGTGATGGTGATGGTGTGACGAACGGAACTGAAATTGCAGACGGAACAAATCCGAATAACCCATGTGAATATCTTGCTGCGAATATTACTTTATCGCAGGGTGGAAACTGGAATGCTGCGGATTGTGATG
>JBKJMR010000516.1:0-6522 GCA_046596275.1 Bacteroidia bacterium
GCAAGGCGTTTCGTGCATGCAATACGTTCACCAGGGAGTTGGAACGCTTATTACTTCCATCGTGTTCGCCATGCTCATCATCTTATTTTATTTCCGTGGACGAATGAATTTTGCTGCGAATGGTAAAGCATTGCGTATGCTCGCATTGATATGGATTGTGCAAAATGCATTTATGCTTTTTTCAACCGCCTGGCGAAATGAAGTATATGTGCTGGTATTCGGACTTACTTACAAACGAATCGGCGTTTATGTTTATCTCCTGCTAACGCTTATTGGCCTGCTTGTCACCGCGTGGAAAGTGCAGGGCAAAAAGACAAACGCATTTTTAGTAAGAATGAATTCGTGGCTTTTTTACAGCGTGTGGGTGCTTGCGTGTTTTGTGAATTGGGATGGATTGATCATTAAAAATAATTTAAACACGAGACTAAAACCCGATTTGAATTATCTCAATTCACTTTCAGAAAATATCCTGCCAGAGCTTGTAGATTATTCAACCAAACATCCCGCCGAAACGTCTGCTGCACAGCTTGCATTGGCAATTCCAAAACGTGTTTATCTTTTCCTTAACGAACAAACACAACTTCGCGCTGATAATAAATGGCCGTCGTATATTTTAAAAGCAAATATTAATTATACGGACTTAAAACAACGCGCAACATTCAGAAAGAGCAAACGACTTGCAATTTCCAATAGCGACATACAAACGATCTATTACTACAATGGATTTGAAAAAATCATTGCGCTTGAAGCTGCGAATAATGATTTGCTGACGATTGGCGAAGCTGCGAAATTTCCAAATCTGCAAGTGCTCGACTTATCCTTTAATCCGCAGATCACATCTATAGCAGGTCTTGAAAATGCTTCGAAGCTGGAATACATTAACCTGTATGCAACCGGCGTAACCGACTTTTCCCCATTGCTAAAGCTGAAAAGTCTGAAGCAGATTGTTTTCAACGGAATGAACATCGAATGGCAAAATAAACTGCGGGCAGTAAATCCTAAACTCATTGTTACAACTCAATTTCAATCCGAATGAACAGCACATTCCAACTACCAAAAGCCGAATTGCGAAAAACACTTTTCTGGCTAACATTTTTCAGCATCGCAATGGGTTATCTCGAAACAGCCATCGTTGTTTACATAAGGAAATTATATTATCCCGAAGGATTTACTTTTCCATTAGTGCCCATCTCGCATGATATTGCAGTTACTGAATTCTGGAGAGAAGCAGCTACAATCGTTATGCTTGCAGGCATTGGAATTCTCGCCGGTAAAAATGCATCGCAGCGTTTTGTATTTTTCCTTTATGCATTCGCCATTTGGGATATTTTCTATTACGTTTTTCTCTATGTGCTGCTTGGCTGGCCGCAATCTTTATTCACCTGGGATATTCTTTTCCTCATTCCTGTGCCGTGGGTTGGTCCTGTCATTTGTCCATGTCTTGTTTCACTCACCATGATCACGCTCATGTGGTCAACCGTTCACTGGCAGCAAAAAGGAAAATCAGGAAAGCTTACGTGGAAAGAAGGAGGCGTTTTATTTTTAGGCTCAGCCATCATCATCACTTCTTTCATTTGGGATTATTTCGAATTCGTCCGCGACAATCCCACAGGAAAAAGTACGTTCACGCTTGCACACAACAAAGAATTATTCAGCGAAGGCGCAACCTATGTTCCAAAAGAATTCAGCTGGTTAATGTTTTGGTGCGGACAAGTAATGATCATCGGCGGCGTTTTATTATTTCACTTACGCATGCGACGGGAGAAAAAGTTGTCGGTTGTCAGTCGTCAGCTGTCAGTCGGCAGTAGGGAAGAAGCAGAAAGAAATGTTGTGTTAGCAGGAAATTAATTTGGGCGTGTCGTAAAGGAATGCCCTTCGCATTCCTTTACGGCGTGCTTTCGGCAGTCGCTTTTTTTTCATTAGGCGGGTTTGCGAAACCCGCCTAATGAAAAAAAGAGTTTCAACAATGCCTCAATCACCCACGCAAAAAACTGAAACTAACAACTGATACTGACAACTGCTTAAGTCGGCTGAATTTCCCGCAGTGTCTTCACAGTTTCTTCCAGCATATCATCCGTAAAATCCAAATGCGTTACAAAACGTATCGCTTGTTTTCCGAATCCTACTGCTTTAATTCCTTTCTCGAAAAGTGCTTTTACAAATTGCTCTGAAGATATTTTTTCATTGAGATTAAAAATAACAATATTGGTATCCACAGGAAGCACATTTTCTACGTAGCCTGCTTTGCTTAATGTATCCGCAATTATTTTCGCACGCGCATGATCTTCTTTTAAACGATCTACGTGATTATCCAATGCATAAATTCCTGCTGCAGCTATAAATCCGGCCTGGCGCATTCCGCCTCCGAAAATTTTACGAATCCTTCGCGACTGGCGGATAAATTCTTTCGAACCAAGTAATACAGAACCCGCAGGAGCGCCGAGTCCTTTTGATAAACAAACCGAAACAGAATCAAACTGGCTTCCGATTTCCGCAGCAGAATATCCAGCTTCTACAATCGCGTTAAAGATTCGCGCGCCATCCAAATGATAACGTAAACCATGCTGCTTACACACCGCTGCAATTTCACTGATCTGCGGCAATGAATAATAGCTTCCGCCCGCACGGTTAGCAGTATTTTCTACACTCACCAATCTTGTGCGCGTCAGCCAGTCATACGTCGGATTGATGCTTTCCTCAATTTGTTTTGCGCTCATGCGTCCACGTTCGCCTTGTATTAATTTCGCCTGCACGCCAGAATTGAAACTAATACCGCCACCTTCAAAATTGTAAATATGCGCGCTCACATCACAAAGCACTTCATCCCCCGGCTGCGTATTCACTTTGATCGCAATCTGGTTTGTCATCGTGCCCGACGGACAAAATAATCCAGCCTCATGTCCGAAGAGCGCAGCAACTTTTTCTTCAAGCGCAATCACCGTCGGATCCTCATTAAAAACATCATCCCCCACTTTTGCATGGAACATTGCCTCCAGCATTCCCGGAGTCGGTTTGGTAACGGTATCGCTTCTGAGATCGATCATTGAGTAATTTTTTGGTTATTTAATGATAAAAGTATGAAATGAGTTTTTAATAAAAGATCAGTATGGAAGAAGATTAGAACGGTTTTTTATTTTTTCTGAAGTGTAAATTTTCCATTCCTCCCTGAAAGTGTTTCCGTTGATTTTGCTTTTCATCCACGTAACAAGGAAATAATTAAAGTCTTTAAATATTTTTTCTGATGGATCATTTTCAAGGCCGTGAATTGTTTCTAATACATGCCGGATTTGTTTTCTTAATTTTAATCCTTCCAGCTTCACAGCTTGTTGAAAGAAGTCAAGAACTACTTCTTCACTTTTAAGCGGCGTTCCAAAGCGACGTGCTTGCCGGCGGATGCTTACGATTTGACGGAGCACAGTATCGCTATGCCCCAATTCGAAATGACAAAGTAATTGCAGGTAACGCAATTTAAGTTCGCGGTCCTCAAACTGTGCAGCATTTGAAAATATATCAATTGTACTCAGGAATTTTATTGCCTTGCGATAATTTTCATCAGCAAAAAAAGCAAAACCAATAAAAAATCCGATAATAAAAGAACGAACGCTTTTTTGTTTTGCCAGCTGTTGAACAATTTCCTCTGCATTTCCGGAAGCTCTAATTATCTCTGAAAAATTAGCAGAAAGCAGATTTTCATAAATACAAGAAAGCATTACAAGCGATTCAAAATTTATAGCCAAACCCGCAGGCCACTTTTTGCGCCGGTCTTTGTGTTCGGAAAGATTACCGCGTATGTTTCTTAATCTTGTTTCATTTCCCAATGCAAACGCATCTACAATTGTGTTAGAAGCTGCCGCAAAAAATTGTGAAGGATTTCCCTCAGCCACAAGCGGATGTTTTATAAGAAGGTCAAAAATCCTGTCACCGTGAAAAGCCCTTTCCTCATTGTTTCTTTTGATGGATGCATATTGCGACCAGAAGCTATGAAAACCCAGCTGGCTTAACGGACTAAGCGGTATTGCATTTTTACCAAGCATCGGATCATGAGAAAGTTGAATAATCTCATCTGAAGAAGGTTTTTCCGAATGCATTTTTCGAAGATCCGCACCCAGCTTAATTAACCGGATAGTAAGCGTTGTATACCTGTCGGCTTCAAGCAATTTTTTCATGAGCGTTTCCCGTTCAGTAAAAACCTCTTCTGCATCTATTATATCTAATTGGCTAAACGCTTTTTCATTAAAAATTCTCAGGCCTTCTAATTTTAGTTCAAATAAACACGCTTCTTCCGCAAGCTGTAAACCTTTTCTCAATAATTTTTCACCTTGCTTAAAAAGTTTTCGTTCAAAAAGAATTTCCGATTGGCAATACAAATGCCGGATGGTGAAGTTCACTGTTGCATCGCGGTGATGATAAACTAA
This sequence comes from Bacteroidia bacterium, assembly GCA_046596275.1. Classification (GTDB taxonomy): domain Bacteria; phylum Bacteroidota; class Bacteroidia; order Palsa-965; family Palsa-965. The sequence continues at coordinate 4,416 of JBKJMR010000516.1, forward strand.
TGTATCAAGCAATTCCTGTTGTAGCCGTTTTTTTTCCGCAGCTAAATGGTTAAGAAAAGTTTTATTGGTGTTACGTTTTGTGAGTTTAGTTTCATCCCATTTTTCAAGCTGGTCCACCGCACTGAATAATTGCATGGTGTTGGATGGATTATCCTGCAGGTAATGCGAATGTAAAAGAGTAAAAAAACGCTTTTCTCCTTTGCTCAGGCCATGTATTAAGTCATGCAGTGGTTCTGACATTTAAAGTGCTATTTATTATATGTATATAATATTGGAATTCAACAAAATAACTTGTTTTAATTATTTATAAAGGTACCATTAATTACTCTTTTTGAAAACACTTTCTTCACTTCTGAACTTAGTTTTGTTTCACAAAACACGGAATGTTCTGTGTTTAAAAAATTGCAGCATGAAAAATATTTTATTTATAAAGCTCACTCTGTTTGCATTACTGGCTGGTCAATACCTCGGCGCACAAACAATTCCGATTGACTGGGTGCTACATGGGATTCCGTTTACCAGCAGTTCGCATGTATCACGTGCATTGCCTGACAGTCATGGAAACATAGTTATGGTTGGGTACTTTTCAGGCAGCCTGATATTAGGAAATGATACCTTAGTTTCTGCTAACGTACCCGATGTAGATATTTACATTGCAAAGTTTGATTCTACCGGTACTGTGCTGTGGGCCGATTCTTATACCTCCGGCGATTGGTCCTATATCTATGACCTTGCAATTGATAATAATGACAATATCTATATCTGTGGAAAGTTTTGGAATCCGACCCTTACAATTGGAAATACTGTAATAATTAATACAGGCTGGGCTTGTGCATATGCGGCAAAGCTTGACCATAATGGAGTAATAGAATGGGCAAGAACGTTTGATGCCGGTATAGATCGATCTAATGGGAATGATGCCAATGCGATAACAGTAGATAATTCCGGCAACGTATATGTTACAGGAAATTTCGGTTCAGATAGTTTGTTTACCGGAAATTTGTCCATCGATTTTAAGTATGGACCCGGCGGTACAGGCATTACGAACGTGTTTGTGGCAAAATTGTTAAATAATGGAACGCCTGTTTGGCTGAAAGGTGAAGCACAAGGCAGTAATCCGGGAGGTAACAAAGGCCTGATTATTACCACGGATAATAATGGGAATCTTTATGTTGGCGGCGTGTTTACGGGGTTATGGATGAACCTTGATACAATTACACTTCGTGTATCCGCATTCCAGGAAGGATTTTGTGCGCGTATGGATCCGCTTACAGGTGATTATATGTGGGCACGTGTTATCAAAGGTTTTGTGTCTGCTTCTGCCAGCTCTTATGAATGGGTAACGGGTTTGATGGCTGATGATTATGGTCATCTGTATGTGGGAGGACATTATGCCGGAGTAGTTTGCGATTTTGACAGCATCTTACAAATTACTGCACCGGTTAACCCACAGAATCCGAATGGATACAAAGTTTTCCTGTTTAAAGTTGATGCTGTTACCGGCCTTCCATTATGGGGAAAAGGGTACGGAAGTGCTCCTAACTCTGATGTGCAAACATGGGGCAGATGGGGACTAAATGATGATGGCATGCATATTTGCGTAGCAGGTATTTACCAGGGTGCTGCAACATTCGGGAGCATGCCCTTTCCTGTGGCACAAGATTTCAGCTTTGATGCTTTTTTGCTTGAGATGGATTCTTCAGGCACCATCTATCGTGGTTTGCCAATCAGGGATGATTATTGGGAAGTGGGATCCGGTGTGGCTTACGATGATTTTGATAAAATAATTACCTGCGGTTATTTTACCAGCCCTTCAATAAATTTTGGAAATCAGTTCACGCTTTTTAATCCAAATCCCTCAGGCGGGTATAATCTTTACCTGGCAAGATTTGCAGATGCAGCACCGACAGCTGTAAACACAATCAACGAAGATTTGCAGTTTTCATTTTATCCGAATCCGGCTTCATCCGAAATCACATTAAAGCGAAATACAAAAAGCAAATGTACCATCCGGATTTATGACGATCATGGCAGAGTAGTGCATGAGACAAAATACAATGTGGGTTCCGATACTATTTTAATTGACGTCAGTGGTATTGCCACAGGT
>JBKJMR010000572.1:0-5216 GCA_046596275.1 Bacteroidia bacterium
GCGATGTTTACAATTCCTTCGCGCACTTTTACCAGCTCATCAAACATACCTAACCCGGTGCAGCCGACTGTTAAGAGGTTAGCACCATCTTCATCAATGACAAGCGGTGGATTATGACCGGCATTGATATAATGCAACACGCGAGTAACTGTATTATATTTTGCAATGAAAAGCGTAATGAATTTTTCGCCTTTTGCATTGACAGAAATTTTATTGTTGAGTTCACGTACTAAATCAGGAAGATTGGGAATGTGGTGCAGCAGTATGCGAAGATTGGCCTGGAAATTTGACATTAACAATGCAGCAGGCACACCTTTACCCGAAACATCAGCCACACAAAATGCAACTTCATTTTCATTGATCTGGATGAAATCGTAATAATCGCCACCTACTTGCTGATGCGGTAAATAAACAGCATCCATATCCATGTTTTCATTGGACGGAAGCTTCTCCGGGAAAAGCATTCGCTGCACTTCCCATGCTAATTCCAATTCACGGTGCATTGCTGCGCGACGTAAATTTTCTTTGGCAAGCTTTTTATTTTCAATGGCAACGATAATAAGATTCGTAAGCGTCTGGACAAACGGAAGATGTTTTATCGACGCGCTCATTCCTTCATCATCATTCAAATCGCCGATCAATACATACGCAAGCGGCTGATCTTTGTGATAAACAGGAATTACAATTTCAAATGATTTATTAAGTGATCCTTTTGTAGAATCAATATCAATGGTTGAAATTTCTTTGAACTGCTTGAATTCCTTTTCAACGTTGATATGACTTACTTCCTCATCCACGCCAATACTCAACAAACATTTCCACATCGATCCGTCATGACTGAAAAGCACCAGCTTTCCGATGCCCAACTTTTCACGGATAATGTTCTCGAAAATATCCAGCAGGTTTTTCGTAGAAACGTTGCTGTTAATGGCTTTTGTAACCTCAAGCAATGCATTGAGTTTGAATTCCTTAATCCTTGGTATTCGTTTGCTCTCCGCTTCTATTTTTTCTTTGGGCGTCATCAGTAACGAAGATAGTTTTTTGTGCCCTTCCTGCGACTTTTATTAGACAAATCGTGAAAAAGCTACGATAAAAGGACAAAAACCAGAAGAATTAAGAACTTCGAATAATTGTAATTAAATGTTCAAATTCTAAATGTGCGAATTTCAAATTAAGCCAACGCAATAAAGCAAAAATGCCGACTGGTTTCCCGTCGGCATTTTTTAATTCTGCTCCCGGTATTAACGGGAAATTCCTGTTTATTTCTCAGCCTTCACACGTTCCATGTAAGAATGGTTCTTGGTATCCACCTTAATTTTATCACCTGTATTGATGAAAAGCGGAACACTAACGATAGCACCTGTTTCGAGTGTTGCAGGCTTCAATGTGTTTGTTGCGGTATCACCTTTCAAACCCGGCTCGCAATACGTTACTTCTAGCTCCACCGTTGCAGGCGCTTCTGCTGAGATCGGTTCATCGCTTTCGAACCAGACTTTTACATCCATACCTTCTTTGAGATAATGAATGCCATCGCCGATCGCTTCTTTGCTTACATAGATCTGCTCAAATGATTCTTTATCCATCAATACGATATTCGCATCTTCAGGATAAATGAATTGCAGATTTTTATATTCAACGTAAACGATCTCCACCATTTCGCCTGAGCGAAAACGATTTTCAACCAGCTTACCATTTTTAAGGTTACGCATTTTCCCCTGGTAAAAAGCACGCAGGTTTCCGGGAGTGCGGTGTTGCCATTCAACGATCTGAACCAACTCATTGTTGTATTTCAGGAAAGTTCCGATGCTTACATCTCCGGTATCAGCCATTGTAATAAAGTTTATAGGTTGGACGTTTAAAAATTTGCTCCGAAGATTCTTCAGAGGATTGCGAAGATAAGAAAAACCGCCTGTAGCAGAAGAATGAAGGACTAAATATTTAAATAAATCAGGGTAATTATCTGAATGAGGATCAGCCTTTTAGAATAGGTTTAAAGTCTTCTATTTTCAATTCGGCTGTACAGAAGAAATACTCCTGCTTTACCTGGTTGGAACAAACGATAATTGTGCGGTTTTTTCCGTGTTCCCTGATGAGCTCGCCGTACCATTCTATAACCTGCGCATCGAGGTTGGAACAGGGCTCATCCAACAATAACAAAGGTGTATCGCTTAAAATAGCAAGCAATAAACGAACACGCTGCTTCATGCCGGAAGAAAAATTCTTGAGCTGTTTTGCATGCGCATGTGCAAGGCCCGAACGTTCAAGAATTTGTTTGTCATTCAACCCATTTCTCCACGATTTGAATTTTCCATGAAATGAAATGGATTCGGCAAGCGTAAAATCTTCCATCAATTCCAAATACGGAGAAGCGTAAGAAATGTATTTGTAAATTTCTGATTGCGTTATTTCCTTCCCTTCGTGCGAATAAATTAATTTTCCTTCGCCTTCCATCATGCTTCCTGAAATCACCTGGAGTAAAGTAGATTTTCCGGAACCATTCGCTCCTGAAATTACAACCGGGTTGTTTTCAGCGAAAGAATAATTCAATCCGCGGAAAATCCATTCGCGACCAAATTTTTTTCCAAGACTTTCGAGTTGAATGTGCATAATTTGTCACGAAAGTACTTCTTATGTACGAAAGGAAAAACTGAATTAAAAGGTAAGTTTGCGTCTATGACCCGCATATTCTTCATTTGCCTGTACCTGCTGACCTTTCTTGCCGGCTGCAGCGATAAAAATCATACAGGGGAAAAGCTTGAATCGCTTGAAACATGGCATGATCGTTTTTATCGCAATAAATATGACCGGGATTCCGCGTTGTATTATGCAGTGCAGCTGGAACAAAAAGCGGAAAACGCTCCTGTAGAATATCAGGCGCTGGTACAAATAGGATATGGTTACCATCATAATTTCCATGCAAATTACCTGCTTTCGAGGTTGCACTTTTCGCAGGCTGCGCGGTTGCTGCAAGGCACAAAGAACGATACGCTGCTTGCTAGATCGTATGTGGGCATAGGTAATGCGTATAAAAATCTCGGGAAATATTCTGAGGCAATCGACACTTTGCTGCTTTCGGTTCGCTTGTTTGAAAAAGCTAATCACAATGAAGGAATTGCAGGTGCGCACCTGAGCCTTGCGCAGGTTTACCAGCAGAAAGAAGATCTTCCGCAAATTAAAGCGCATCTTAACATCGTAATGCAGCGTGCCCGCAATAATCGCGGAAGTACGTTTCATCTCCTGGCATTACATACCCTTGCGAATTTTTATGGAATGACCGGAAAAATCGACAGTGCAATGCAGCTTGACCGATTTGGAATTCTGCTTGCTGATTCAGTTAATAACACGCATTTTAAAACTCCCTTCCTTGATAATCTTGCAAACTGTCATAAGGAGCGGGGAGATTTTGACAGCAGCCGTATTTATTTTATGCAATGCCTTCTTCTCGATTCTTTGAATGATGACAGGAAACAAATGGCCGATACATACCTGAATCTTGCAGACCTTGGAACTGCGGAAGGAAATTTAGCGCAAGCGGAACGCGAAGGAAAACGGGCTATTGAGCTGGCCAAAATTACCGGTTATCTACCGGGGCAATGCAGCGCCTGGCTGGTGCTTAACAAGCTTTACATTTCGGCAGGAAGATTTAAAGAAGCGCTCGCCGCAAAAGATTCTGCCTTCTCGATCCGTGAAAAAATGATCAATGAAAAAAAAGAATCGCGTATTGCAGAGCTTGAAACAATTTATGAAACAGAAAAAAAGGAAGAACAAATTGTTGTCCAGGAAAAACAATTGATGCAGCAACGCATTATTATCGGTGCCGTAATAATATTGCTTTTTACGCTGGTGTTGCTTGGCGTTTCATATTATCGCAATTACAACGAAAAGAAAAAGAGCGAGCTGCAAAATGCATTGCACGATGAGCAGGAAAAATCAACGGTTGCTATTTTTGAAAGCGAACAAAATGAACGGATGCGCATTGCACGTGACCTCCACGATAGCGTTGGTCAAATGCTTTCGGTTGTGAAAATGCAGCTATCTACACAAAAAGCGCCCGGGGAAACTATCCAGCTTCTCGACAATACAATCAATGAAGTCCGCTCAATCTCGCACAACCTTATTCCTGAAGAATTAAATTTCGGGCTTATCCGCGCACTGGAAGAGCTTGCTGAAAAAATAAATGCCGCAGGCAACGTGAAGGTGAATCTTTTAGTAGCTGACGAAATTCAACAGGCAAATTTTACAAAATCATTCAGCCTTTCGGTCTACCGGATCATTCAAGAGATTGTTAATAATATGCTTCGTCATGCAAATGCATCGCTGATCACAATTAATCTGCGGAATGAAGGCGGAACTCTTCTACTTGAAATTTCTGATAATGGTACCGGGTTTGACAAGGAAAAAATTTCAGAATCAAAAGGAATCGGCTGGAAGAATGTGATGGCGCGCGTAAAATTGCTTGGCGGAAAAATGAATATTTCTTCAGGCAACAATGGAACATTAATTGCACTTACTTTACCACAATGATCAACACTTCTCTCACGCCTGTTTCCATTCTAATCGCCGACGATCACCAGCTTGTCATTGACGGAATTAAAAGCATGCTCGCGACTGAAAAACAATACCTCATAGCAGGTGAAGCAATAAACGGCCAGGCTGCATTCGATATGATAAGCGCTAATCCTGATCGTTTTCAATTGCTGATCACCGACATCAGCATGTCGCATCTTACCGGCATTGAACTTTGTAAAATGGTAAAGTCGCGTTTCCCGGAAATAAAAGTGCTGATACTTTCCATGTATAACAGCGTGACGGTTGTGAAAGAAGCACTCGCTGCAGAAGCGGATGGTTATATTTTGAAAAGTACAGGCAAGGATGAATTTCTTATTGCGTTACACCGCATCAACGACGGCGGCACTTATTTTTCGCAGGATATTCTGCCGATCATTTATAATCAATATCAAAAAGAAAAACAGCAGCAGGATAAGCTTACTGTTCTTTCTGTCCGTGAAAAAGAAATTCTTGCGCTCATTGTGAAAGAACATACGAGCGAAGAAATTGCCACCAAACTTTTCATCAGCAAAAAAACAGTTGATAATCACCGGCAGAACATTCTTGAAAAAACACAGTGCAAAACAACTGTGTTTTTTCAAGAATGTTCTGCCGGTGATTATCAACTGTTTTTTTGCTGATGAAAAGTTTGGTGGCAATTTCTTCGC
>JBKJMR010000578.1:0-4008 GCA_046596275.1 Bacteroidia bacterium
TGGTTTGGTGTGAAAGAAGGTGATGAAGTTATTCTTCCCGCTTATACCTATGCAGCAACAGCGAATGTGATTGTGCATTGTGGTGCATAGGTATAAGCGGGAAGAATAACTTCATCACCTTCTTTCACACCAAACCAGCGCAACATTATTTCCAGACCTGCTGTTGCTGAATTAAGGCATAACGTTGCCTTATTTCCGTTATACGCAGTAAGCCGCTTTTCAAACTCTTTTGTTCGTGGACCCGTAGTTATCCATCCCGACTTAAGCGTAGCAACTACTTCGTCAATTATTTTCTGGTCGATACGTGGCGGTGAAAATGGGATCATAACGGAAATTTGATTGGCGGTGCTTTCATTGGTAAAAGAACCGTTCTGTCAATTGAAAACAAAATTAAGCAATAAAAGAAACTCATGAAGATCACACCTGCTTGCGCTTCCAGCATTGATTCCGTCATGAAATTAAAAACGATCAGGCAGGCTGTTAATACCATAAAACCATATTGCCGGCGCAATCCGTAAACGATAGGTGCTACAAATAGCAGCAGCAATAAAATTAAACCCGGAAGTCCGGATTGCACAGCACTTTGAAAAAACTGGCTGTGGGCATTGAGATTTTTTTCCATCGCACCGGTCATTCCACGAGATTGGTATTCACCGATTAAAGAATCTTGTGAATCGCCAAGACCAACTCCCGTTGCAGGATGACGTTCTACCACTGTAGCTGCAGCTTCCCAGATAAGAATGCGAACGCGACTGCTTTCCGCTTCTGAAGGATCTATCGGCGCGGCAGAAGGAGAAAAAATCCCTGCCATGGTTTGAATGCGCACACCAACTTTCGGAAAAGCTTTCAATGCAATAAAAAATCCGGCAATCACAACAAGCAATGCTGCAATACCAACAACATATCGTTTGAAACGAATGATCGCATAAACAATATAACCACCAAAAAGCAGCACCATTGAAATCAATCCGAGCTTGGACGACAGCAGGAAAATAATCACCGCGAAAAAAAGACAGAGTGCAATTGCTACAACTTTCCATGGCCGCGCAGGAAATGATTGCAACAAAATGCCGTGAAACAAAAGCATAATGCCTGCACAGAAGTACATTGACAAATAAGCAGGATGCACAACACGGGCACAGAAATCCTGGTAATAAAATGTATTCCTGTTTTCTGTCAGCAAATACCAGGTGGAACGCGAAAGCATAAATACTCCTGAGGCAAACAAGCCGAAAATAAATACTGCAAAAAGTCTGCGTGTTGTTTTTACATCAAGGCGCATGCTTGCCAATACAATCGGAATTCCGAATAGCGGCAGCTGCACTTGTATATGAAATAATCCTGATGATTTATTTTCTGTCCATGCGTAGCTGAGCAAATTCCAAAAGAAAAACCCGAGCCATATCCAGAGGAAATTTGCAGACTTTATATTTTCCCATTTTGTTTTCCAGTCGCCGGATAAAAGCCAGCAGACAAAAAGCAGAACAGCAAGCGGTCCCATGATAAAACCAAACGGCATGAACAAGGCCACCAGGAAAATGATCAGGAGTACGGTACTATGAAATAGGTTTGCGATCTGCTGCATCTTACCTGCTTAGTCGGCTTTCCTTATCACCGGGTTGCCTGCGTAAAATAATAAATTTGATAATACCGTGAAGATAGCCAAGTCCATAGCCCGTATGTAAAAGGAAAAAAGAAAAGATCACGCCTGCCATTTGTAACGGCCTTGCTTTTTGCCTGGCAGCAGCTAAAAATGCGCCTGTTTTATAAAGAGTGAATCCGCAGATCCAAAATAAAGCGAATTCATTTCCGAATGTTGTGAAGAATGCGAAAAACGGAATAAGCAAAAGTGAAAGCAGGAATAACACAAATAACGGCGGAACTAATTGTCGCAACGATGTTACAGCACTGTGTTTTCTATTGACATATACTTTCCATAATCCGTATTGATAATACTGACGGAATAATTTTTCATAATCAGCACGCACAAAATATTTGGCACGGATGCGATGATCGAGCACGATTTTAAATCCGGCTTTAATTACACGGAAATTAAATTCATCATCCTGGTTGCGCGTCAAAGCTTCATCAAACAAGCCGATCTTTTCAAAAACCTCTTTCCTGTAAGCACCGAATGCAACTGTATCGACATAACCTGTTTTTGCGCCGGTTCTGAAATGCGCATTTCCTACACCAAAAGAAGCTGACATGGCCAGCGCAATTGTTTCTGAAGCGGAATCTTCATTTACACTATCAAGCATTCCGCCCACACATCCTGCAGCAGGATCTTTTTTCAAATTTTCCACGCACAATTGCACATAATCTTTCGCTATTTCCGAATGCGCACCAAGAATGATCAGCGCATCAAAACCTTTTGCTGCAACAATTCCAATGTTCAACGCATAGGGAGTTGTCTTCTTTTCGTTATCAAGCAAATGAACATTCGGATAATAAGAAGAAAGTCGTTGCACAATCGCACGCGTTCCATCATCACTTAAACCGTCGCTCACATACACATCAATTGAACCCTCGCGATACTCCGAGTTCACCACCGAAAGCACGCAATGTTCAATATAGCGTTCTTCGTTTCTGCACGGTATGACAACTGCGATCTTCATTGTGCGTTGTTTAGCTCATTTATTGCTGTGCGAAAATTCACACATTCAATTTTACTTTCTGCGAGGTAATCCACCAGCCATGCATACCAATTCATCCATGTGCCGAAACTTTTTGAAAAATAACGGTCATGAAAAATGATGCCGATAAAATCAAGATTTGCTGTGAATGCTTTTTCAATATCCTTTTTGGTTGCTTCTTTTGCCTGCTCCAGATTTCTCGTTTGCCAGCGTTTGCCTGCTTCCATCTCCCAGCTATCCATCACCTGGAACGGGAATTCCCACATTTTCCCAATGCGATATGGATTACGAAAAGCATATTCCGAGCTGTCATACAAGTAACCTGCGCGACTCATATTGTCGAAAGTAGATTCATTCTTCCGCACATAATGCATACGCGTGCCGAAAGAAGAAAGTCCGGAAACAGATTTGAAAAGATCGTACTCTGCTTGTATGTTTTCTGCGCTCTCAAATTCAATTCCGTGTACGCCGACTTCACAATTACTTTCAATTAATTTTTTTATCCATAATGATGAAGCGGAAAGTGAATAGGACAAACCTAGTCCGTTCTTAACGCCAATAAAAAAAGAAGAAGGAACATTGTGAGAACGATTGAATGTATTCAGCTCATTAATGTTTTCCCATTTATTTTTGAAAAAATCAGCGCCACGTGTAAGAAATTCATTTGCTGAAATTTTTCCTGATAACAATTCAATTTTCGAACGAATGATAAATTTAGGAATGATCAGATCCCGCGTGAGATGTTCCCATGCTGTAAGGTGGTCAATATCATGAGAGATAATTGCTTTCATTTTTCGACCGGTCAGAATTGTTCGCGTTTGACCAGCTTAAGAATAAACTCAAGTGGCAATAAGGCTTTGTTGACAGAATAATACGGAATTAGCTGAGGACCGAATCCACGGAAAAAACGTTCGACTTCCGGCAACATGCTTCCTTCAAAATCAAACGTTATTAATCCTTTTTCTTTTGAAAGTAAGATGCTTTCCCAAAGACACATGATTCCCGCACCCGGATGTTTTACTGCAGGATCATAACCGCTTAGTAAATAATAAGCAGCATGGTTATCGAAAATGGTCAGATTTGCTGCGATTGGTTTATCATTTTCAAACGCTGCAAAGGCATAGCTATTCGATTCATTGGCAAATGCAAGTATTTTATCCAAACTTGTTTGATCGATACTTTTATTTTTTCTGTCAAACGTTTTCAGCACCATCGTTTTTACCAATGAAAAATCAGTAACACGTTTTACGATAATTCCGTCTTTCGTTCCTTTCTTCAGCAGGTTACGGTGATCAGCAGACATTCTTTTTTCAAGCTGGTCTACAGTTTCAGAAAGCGGGAGATGATAAGTGTAATGCGGAACTACTTTAAA
>JBKJMR010000046.1:0-11628 GCA_046596275.1 Bacteroidia bacterium
CTTCATCCTGTGCAGCTACTATCGCAGCGAAATAATGCGATGCCATTTGCTCGGGATGATTTTGAATTAATGATTTTGTTAATCGCCTGTAATCTGTTTGATTGTTAAGCTCAAATGCAATCTGTGTGGCCAAAATATCATACTCATATTCAATAGCATCCGGTAAGATTCTTCCTTCTTCCAACAATTTATTAGCGCGCAGCAGGTTATCAGTTGTAACAGGATTATTGATTGATCCTGAAGTGACAATGCTCGATGCGAGCATAAAAATGTTTTCAGATGACCGGTTTAACGCGAGCGCTTTTTCACACAAAACAAAGCCTTCCTCCGTTTTCCCTAACCTTGATTTTATAAATCCCAAACGCCTTATTGCAGGTTCGAAATCGGGAGCTTTGTTATAAACAATAGAATAAAAACTATCACCGAGAAGATAATTTCCATTATCCATCGCGATTGTTCCATTTATGAATGTTTGAACTACAGATGAATCAATTGACTTGAGCTGCGCTTCGTACTCATGTTCCTTGACCATATTACGGCCTTGTACGTTGCTTACTTGTGATTTACTCTTAATAGGAATAGAAATAGCTCCTATAAAAATCAAACATTTGATTAAATTTTTCATTTAATGCTTTTTGGGGTTAATAGAATAAAGATTCAGGTCGCTAATATAATAACAGATGTGTTGTTTTGATTCCTCGCTCCTTCATTGTATAGCTTGGCTTACAATTATTCTATTTCACAACTAAGTTTTCCTGTTTTATAATCATAATTGACAATAAGGTTTTCCCGGTTAAAAAATCGACACTGAATTTTTACAAGCTCCTCAGAATAAACAGTCTCTGAATTTTCTGGCGATTGAATGTTATGTGCTATCGGGACGGGGAAATGTTTCGTAAATCCAGCTTCATTCGTATTCTTACACTTCTCCATTCGTATATTCGTTTTGATTCGTAATTCGTTCCCCGGCCCACAATATTCCCCCAATTCCACCGTTAAAACCCTGATCAATTCCTTATCTTTAAGCCACCAATGACAAGAACTGCGAAACTCCTCTCATTTATCGGCCTTTTTTCCATTGTTTCCCTGAACGCACAAACCGGTGGAAGCGCTGTTTTTCCTTCACTCGATCTTCCGCTTTCTGCACGTGCAGCCGCTCTCGGTGGAAATTGCATGGCCGTAAATGATAACGATCTCAATCTCGCTACCTGGAATCCTTCCATGCTCAACCCGAAAATGCATACACAGCTTGCATTCAGCTTCGCGGATTATTTTGCTGATGTGAAATATGGATACGCAGGTTTCGCTTATCACGTAGATAAAGTCGGGACATTTGCCCTGGTGACAACGCGGGTGGATTACGGAACGTTTCGCGAAACAGATAACTCAGGCGCGATCATCGGCGAATTTACTGCAGGTGAATACGGGATCAATGTTGGTTACAGCAGGATGCTCGACAGCAATTTTTCGGTCGGCGCTACGGGGAAATTTCTGCAGTCTAATTTGTACCGGTGGAACGCAAGCGGGCTCGGACTTGATGTAGGTGCGCGTTACAAGGTCCCGAAAAAGGATTTTACTGTTTCTGTTTTGCTTCGTAACATGGGCTTTATGCTTAACTCATATACAGATGGCGTAAAAGAGAAATTACCATTTGAAGTCGAAGCCGGGATGTCGTTCAAGCCAAAGCACATGCCATTCCGCTTTTCATTCGCATTTACCAATCTGCAGAAATGGGATCTTACTTATATTGATCCGAATAATCCACCCGATTTGGTTGATCCGCTTACGGGTGATTCAATCCATGTCAGCAAATTCAAAACATTCGGCGATAAATTCGGAAGACATTTGGTAGTAGGAGGAGAGTTGCTTATCGGTAAAGCGGTTTCTGTTCGCTTCGGTTACAATTATATGCGCAGAAAAGAATTGCAGATCGATGAAAAACGCGGCGGAACAGGTTTCTCTTTCGGACTTGGAATTCACATTTACAAATTCAACTTCAGCTACGCGCACGCTTCTTATCACTTAGCCGGTGCAACCAATACATTTACACTCACCACTTCGATTTCGGATTTCTATACTAAGAAATAGTAGTTTGGTTTGTCGCCTTCGATACAATTTTCGAAATTAAACTTTTCGATCCAATTGCATTTCATTCGAAAATCACTCAGTCTGACAAGGGAGAAATTGTCTTGCGATATGGTTGTTTTGGATCATTACTCGAGATTTCCCATGGCGATCAGAATCCGCTCCAATCGCTTTTTCATCTCTGTTGCACTGCAGGTGTAATTATTTGCGAGAATAGAAAAACATAATAATTTTCCTGATTTTGTTTTTACATAACCGGCATATCCTCTTGCACGATTAATGTATCCGGTTTTTGCTTGTAAATTATTTTCGGCTAATGTTCCTTTACATAGACTGCTCATCGATCCGCTTCTGCCGGCGATGGGAAGTGATTTAATAAAATACGGATACCATTTTTGAAGTGAAGCTTTTTGTAAGATCTGTGTTTGGATCAACGTAGTGATTCCATTCGAGCGCGATAGTCCTGAACCGTCAGTCATGTAAAGCCCGTTAATATTTATTCCAAGCGATTTCCAGTAATTCTTCACCACTTCAGTTCCTTCCTCTGTTGTTCCGCCATTTCCCTTTCTTAAACCAAGCGTTCGCAATAATTGTACGGCATATAAATTATCACTGTGCAGGTTTGTTTCTTCTACGATGCGATAAAGTGGTGGCGAATAAATTACAGAAAGTGTTTTTCGTTTGGCAATTACTTTTTCATTCGACAGCTGCATCATGCGAACAGTTGTAGGCTTTCCTGTAACTGTGATTGTTGCTTTTAATCCTTCGTAAAAATCTTTCGCGCATTGATAAGCAGGATCAGGATGTGATGCTTTTACTTCAAAGTTTTTTCTTCCCGGCGGAATGCTTCCATGCACGTAATACATCGTTCCGAATGGTGCGCCGTAAACCAATGCTTCATCTTTTTTTCCGTCAGCAGTTACATCGGAACGGTAAATTACATTTTCAAGAACAGGGCCTGTGCTTGTCAATGTACATGAATCGCCGTGTGAGGAATCAAAATAGAGCTTTACCGAATTATCGCTGTACGTAAGTCCGCAAGTTCCTGCACCGTAATATTGCCCCAGGTCACTCCAGGTCCAGCCATCAGGAACAGGATTATCAGAAAAGCAAGAAGCATCACCGATAATATTTCCTTCTATCTTTTTTATTCCTTTTGCAGTTAAGCGGAATGGTAAACTTTCACCAATAGTAATTGTATCTCCTTTATTAAATCGCGCAGAATTAAAAGTCGGATCACCGGAGCCGCGTATGTAAACATTGCCTTTGATTATTCCGTTAATGCTGTCATATATTCCATCGTACTCGATCTTTGTTTGGTATTTGAAATCGGGACCGAGCAAAGCCAATGCGGCTCCTGTGGTTAATGTTTTTAATGTGCTTGCAGGAATTAAGCTTTGCTGCATATTATGCGACACGATCAGTTTACCGCTGTCTGCAGTCATCACACAAAATCCCCAATCGCCGTGTGCGAGCACTGTATCGGCGTTCAGCTTGTCTATTTCTTTTTGAATTCCCGCAGGAGAAATTCCGGACAAACAAAATACAGCAAGCAGAAAAAAGAAGAAAAGCTTAACGGGAATATTTCTCATAAATTTCTTCGATCGATTTAGCCAGCATCCGGTCTTTATCGGTCACAATATTTCCTGCATCGTGTGTGCTTAGCGTGATCTCCACTTTGTTCCAGACGTTGGTCCATTCAGGATGGTGGTTCATTTTTTCACACACAAATGCAACGCGTGTCATAAAAGCAAAAGCTTCGGTAAAATCTTTAAAAGTAAAAATGCAATTCAGGTTATCAGGTGATTCGTTCCACATTTAGTCTCTGGTTTAATTTAATGACTAATTTAGTGATCATTCTTCACAATGAACAAAACCTCCCTATTCTTTCTATTTATTGCAATCTCTGTTGTGGTTTTTTGCTGCAAAAAGTATGATGAGCAATATTCTTTTACGCCGGAAGAAATAAAGTGGATGGCATACGACACGGTTCTTCATCCTGCACAGTTTATTGATCAAAACGGTCAGCAGCATCAAGCTACACTTTTGCAAAGAAGATTTTTTCATGCACAGATTTCAACCGGTAAGAATGCTTCTTATAGTGCAGATGCGATCGCTGAAATTTTAATTGACACAATTCATGCTTCAATTAAAATGAACAAACAGAGACGCAGCCGTCTTGGAGAGCTTTTTACCTGTGATTTTATTGCTGCGGATCTTGCAAGAGTTTATTACGACTATTACCCGGATACAATGGCGGAAGACTCGGTGCTGGTTGGTTCAACCTGGCATAAAAGCGTTTATACTTATACAGCGGATACGACAGATGTAACTGTCAATTCACAATGTTGGCGTTTTCGGTACAATAAGGAAAAAGGATTCCTCGAGCTGAATTTCCGTGGTGGCAGGTATTACAGGATACAGTAAGCCGTTTATTTCACCAGCTTTCCCGTACTCCACTTCTCTGTCTTCACCACTTTCCCATTCTTATCATAATAAGTCCAGTCGCCGGTTTTTCTTGCCATGTAAGCAGTGTTGCCAGCAGGTAATTCCTGGAACTGGCCTTTTAAAGATACTTGCCCGTTTTCATGGTATTCGATAAATGAACCGGTGTAACCGTAAACGTACCAGCTGTATTCTGCTTTTACTTTTCCGCTGCAGTAATATTTTTTTACGGCAACAGGTGTAGAAGAAGTCGGGTTGTATTGCATGATCAACTGACCATTGTCGCAATATTGTGCTTCAGAACATAACAGACCACCACGTGTCCATTTGCGAACGCGGAAAACATTTCCTTTTTCAAAATAGCTGATTTCTTTCAACGAATCATTTTCTGTTAAACGTTGCAGCTTTACTTTTCCGCCGGGATAATACATTGAACCGACAGGGAAAGCGTTGAACCATGAAGTTGAATAATCGAAATCGGATTTTGTTTTTCCGCTTTCATACCATTCGATCCAATGACCTGTTTTATTCCCGCTTTTATCATAATGATATTCCGCCATCTTTTTTGTCAACGCGAAATCATAGAATAATTCCCAATCACCTTTTCGGAATTGTTCGCGGACAGCATAGTTTGTGTCGACGCGTGAATAATTGAGGTCGACGATAGAAGTGTCTTTGTAGCACACCTGGTTTTTTTCTGCGGTAGAATCTTTTTGTCCCTGCGCGTTCAGTGTGAAAAAGCTGAACAGGGAAAAAATAAGGAGAATAGGAGTTTTCATAAATAGAAGCTTTTATCAGAGATATGCTAATCTCATGCCAGACGTTTGATCATTGCATTGCGGATAGCCGAAAAGTCTTCGGTATTGAGTGAAGCGCCACCGATCAATCCGCCATCAACGTCCTCGCAGGCAAACAATTCCGAGGCATTGGCAGGATTGCAACTTCCTCCGTAAAGGATCGAAACAGTATCCGCAAGCTTTGTGTTAAATTTTGTTGCAATGGCATTGCGGATAAACTTGTGCATTTCCTGCGCTTGTGCTGCCGTCGCATTTACCCCTGTGCCGATTGCCCAAACAGGTTCGTATGCAATGATGACTTCAAGAAAATGAAATTCATTCAGCTTAAAAATTGTTTCTTCCAGCTGTTGTTTGATCGTATCAAAATGTTTTCCTGAATTTCTTTGTTCGGATGTTTCACCAATGCAAAAGATCGGTTTTAAGCCGTGACTGATTGCAGCATTTAATTTTTTGAAAAGCACTTCGCTTGTTTCATTAAAATAATTCCTGCGTTCAGAATGCCCGATGATTACAAATCGTCCACCGGTAGAAATGATCATCGGCACCGAAACTTCACCTGTAAAAGCGCCTGTTTCTTCGTAGTGGCAATTTTGAGCAGCTACAGCAATTCCATCCGTTCCTTCAATAGATCGCGCCACAGCGGAAATAAAAGGGAAAGGCGGAGCAAGAATGGTAAGCAAACGCTGATGATGTGCTTTCCCGGCATCGTAAGCAACTTCGGTAGCAAGCATCAAAGCTTCTCCGTAGGTCTTATTCATTTTCCAATTGCCGGCTATTATTTTTAAACGCATAACTCCTTAGTAGTTAAAGTTGGTGGTTGGTGGTCGTAAAAGGTTGGTGGTCATTTGCTGAAATTACCACCAACAAAACGGACTACTTACTACCAACCTTGTTATTGTAGTCTCACTCTCGGATCCAACACAGCATAAACAATATCAACTATAATATTGATCGCTACGAAACACGTCGAGAAGATAAGGGTGCTTCCCATTACTACGGGAAGATCGTAATTCAAAAGCGCTTCCACAACTGCATTCCCGATTCCTTTCCAATCGAATACTGCTTCTACGAATGCGGCTCCTGCCATTAATCCTGCAAACCAGCCTGAAATAGCTGTAATGACAGGATTCAACGCATTTTTCAGGGCGTGCTTTACGATTACTTTAAAATTACTTAATCCTTTTGCACGCGCTGTTCGGATATAATCCATTGACATTACTTCCAGCATTGAACTCCGGGTAAGCTGAATGATCAACGCAAGCGGACGTATTCCTAATGTGAACGCAGGGAGAATCAAATTCCGGAGATTTAAATCGTCTTCGCCGGTGTAAATATTCGGTGTGTACAGGCTTCCTAAATTTTTCAAGCCTGTCCAGTCGTGCCACACATAACCGAAGAGCCACGAAATAATTAAAGCGAAGAAGAAGGAAGGTCCTGCCATTCCCAATGTAGAAATGACGGAAACTAACCGGTCCCAAAACGAATTCTTTTTCAACGCGCTCATTATCCCGAACATGATCCCGAAAAAAGAGGCGAAGAGAATGGCAGTTAAAGCAAGCACAACCGTTGCAGGAAAAGCGCGTTTGATAATATCCCAAACAGGTCGTTGTGTTATATAAGAACGACGCAGGTAAGGTGCTTTTACGAATAATGCTTTCTTTTCTCCCCCAACAATTTTGGTTGGATGACCATATTTCGTTGTATCGAGATAAAAATTATTTGTGCTGTCCTGGGTATTGTGAATGGAGAAAAAGGAAATGTCGTTGAGGAACATTACATATTGCCGGTGAAGCGGAAGATTCAGATTTAAATCTTTCCGGATAATTTCCAGCGATTTCTCATCTGTATGCTGACCTAAACGCATACGCGCAGGATCGCCGGGAAGCACATTGAAAAGGAGGAATACAGTAGTGAGTACCCCGAACAATACGAGGACGCCATACAATAAACGCTTAATAATAAACTTAATCACTCAGGGCTATTCTTCTACTATTTGTATTTCTTGATGACGTCCTCATACACGGGAAAATCATTGGCGTGCCACATAGCAGTGACAACACCATCCTTCAACATCACCAATCCGGGGTTTGAACGAATGATCGTTTTTAAAGCGGTCTGATCGACAGTAAGCATTGGATATTTTGCGCCGGTTTCTGTTCGGAAAGCAGCGGCCTGCTCGTACGATGCGCTTGTTAATGCATTGAACGGCGTTCCGTTTTTCTCACTGGCTGCGTAGAATTTATTTATTTCAGGCATTACATCGCGGTCTGCTTTATCAATATCAAACATGATCAGCATGAATTGAATGCCGGGCGTTTTTTGCAGCAAGGAATCATTCATTGCGGCGCCGGATTCGGGATCTGAGATATTAAAATCAACAACCGTCGGGTTGCAATTTCCTTTGCGGATCACATTATCATAACGGCAGTAATACGTCCACGTACTGTCGGGATAATTATCAACGCTGAATTTTTTCGGATGCAGACTGTCGTTTCCTTTATACAGGTAGTAGTCGAAAACAACAGAATCATTCACACAGCCTGTGAGCTTTGGATCTTTGCGTTGCGTTGCGTCCCATAGATTCGTTCCGATTGCATACGGACGGAAATCAATAACCGGCAAATGTCGCCACGTATAAACAGGGAATGCAAACGATGCGAATAAACCAATTGCAGCAATTCCGTTGAGCAGGATCCTGTTTCTGAAAAGTGGTTTTACATTTTGTTCACCAACGAAGATGATGGAAATGAGAATAAGTAAGATCAGATCTTTCCAGAATGATTCCCATGGTGTCAGCTTTATCGCATCACCGAAACATCCGCAGCTTGTTACTTTGTTGCAACATGCGGAATAGAACGTGAGGAAAGCGAAAAAGACGATCATGGATAAGAGCAGCAACAACACTGTGCGCACTTGTATTCCTAATAAAAGGAAAACGCCAAGCAGCATTTCAAATCCGCAAATGAGAATTGCAAGCAGAAGTGAATGCTCTGCGAAAAAATCATACATCGGCTTAAGCGAACTTTCCGTTGTATTTTTTGAAGCAACCTGCGTTTCTTTTGCACACGGAATATTCGCATCCGATTTGCCTTCAACCTTCATATCGCAGCTGAAACCTTGTCCGAATACTTCAAAATATTCCTCCAGCTTAATGCTGAATCCTACAGGATCATTCGCTTTAATAAAACCGGAAAAAATAAAAAGTCCGCCCACAAGGAGACGTGAAATATGCGTAAGCCAACGGAATCGCGCAAAAAAGGTGTTGAAGTTGATAATTACCAGCAGCAATGCCAGCACAATTCCCAAATAGGTTTTATTGAAGCAGGGCGGACAGAGGAAAAAGAATAATGCGGCCAGCCCGAGGGAGGCGATGATGCGGAACAAACGACTTTTCAGAAAACCCATAGTTTTTTATTTGCCTTCAGAGAGACGGATCAGAGCAAAGATAGCGTAATTGATTATGTCGAAGTAGTTGGCGTCAATGCCTTCAGAGATGACAGTGGTGCCTTCATTATCTTCGATTTGTTTTATTCTTAATAGTTTAACAAGCACAAGATCGGTAAGGCTGCTTACTCTCATATCTCTCCATGCCTCACCATAATCATGATTTTTATCTTCCATCAAAGACTTTGCCGCAGATGCATATTTATCATACAGCTTTTGCGTTTCTTCAACAGGAAGTTCCACGCGCTTATCATTTTTCAATTCCATCTGGATCAAAGCGATGATCGAATAGTTGACCATACCAATGTATTCGCCTTTGATATCGTCAGCTACTTTTTGAGTACCGTGCTCTTCGATGGTACGCACACGCTGGGCTTTGATAAAAACCTGGTCGGTGATGGAAGAAATGCGGAACATACGCCATGAAGTGCCATAATCACGGAGTTTTTTAGCGAAGATATCCCTGCAGATGGCTATACTTGCGTCGTACTGTTTCGACGTGTTTGTCATACAAAACAAATGAAGGCCCAAGATACACAATTACACCTGTTTTGCGGAAACCTGTTGCTGGATCTTTCCGGCCCGGTGATAATGGGGATTTTAAACCTTACACCCGATTCATTTTATGATGGCGGAAAGTTTAATTCCACTGAAAATGCGCTGCTTCATGCTGAAAAATTAGTGGCAGAAGGAGCAAAGATTATTGACATCGGTGCAGTTTCTACACGACCTGGCGCACAGCAGATTTCGGCAAATGAGGAATGGGAGCGGATGAAGGCAGTGATTCCGTTGATGAAAAAAACTTTTCCCGGAACTGTACTTTCCGTTGATACTTACAGGAGTGAAATTGCAGTAAAAGCAATCGCTGCAGGGGCACACATCATCAACGACATTTCGGGCGGCACAATGGATGATAAAATGTTTGAGACAATTGCTGAATTAAATGTTCCGTATGTGCTGATGCATATTAAAGGCACGCCGGAAACGATGCAGAAAAATCCGGAATATGAAAATGTAGTGGAGGAGGTGAAGCAGTTTTTTGAGGAACGTATTGCAAAACTGAATGCATTGGGCGTTAAGCAAATCATTCTTGATCCGGGATTCGGCTTTGGAAAAACGCTGGAGCATAATTATCAATTATTGAATTCGCTGGAGGTTTTTACCGGAATGGGTCTTCCTGTGCTTGCAGGTTTATCGAGAAAGTCCATGATCACAAAATTGTATGGCGGCGAAAAGCAGGAAGCATTAACAGGGACGATTGAAGTAAATAAAATCGCGTTACAGAAAGGTGTGAAAATTCTGCGCGTGCATGATGTGAAGGAAGCGGTGGAATTAATCCGCGATTCGAAAATTTGATGATCTGAAATCTGAAATGCTAAGCCATGGATTTCGTTGCAATCACCTGCGCAACGTAATTTGTAAGCGTCATAAATCGATCAATGTTTTTCTGCTACAATCTGCAAAGCAATCCGCCTGAGATTTAATAAATCCATAACTATTTGTGCAAAATCAGCGAGAAGTAGTGTTTGTTCCTTTGAGAAGAATCGTTGTTTCGTATCCACAATACAAACCGAGCCAATATTATATCCGTCTGCCGTTTTTAATGGGGCCGCTGCGTAAAAACGTAAGCCAAATTTTCCCTGCACGAGCGGATTAGCAAGTAAACAAGGCTCGATAAGCGCATTTTCAAATACAGTTACATCATCATCAAGGACCGCAAGAGAGCAAAGACTTACACCACGATCCATGTGCTTATGTTCAGGAAAACCAAAATTGGCTTTAAAAAACACTTCTTCTTTTGATACAAATGATACTAATGCAATAGGAACATTAAAAATGCGACCCACCATATTTGCAATATGATTGAATGATTCTTCGGGCAAAGTATTTACTATTGCATATCGCTCAAGTGCAAGAAGCCGTTCTTGTTCGTTGGCAGGTATAATCGACTTCCCAAAAGTATTTTTCATGACTTTATCCATTGAAATATGAGAGGTGTATATCTCCGGAATTTTCAATGTAAAGATAAGAAGAGGTAAGACTTTTTTGTTACATAATTATCTATAGGGCTATAGTTATTACAAATCAGGATTTATCCGTATTTATCAAGACCCAACTAAAAACTTACCTTTGCGTCCGTGATGAATAATTTCATTGTGCTGTTTTTTTTAAGCTTTCACTGGGAAGATATGGTCGACATATTCCTGGTGTCGGTGCTTATTTACCAGCTTTATAAATTAGTGCGTGGAACGGCGGCAATGAATATTTTCGTTGGCGTTGCAGTTTTTTATCTGTTCTATCGCACTGTCCGCCTTTTTAATCTTGAATTATTTTCCAGCATTCTCGGAAAATTTATTGATGTTGGCGTGATTGCGCTGCTTATCGTTTTTCAGCAGGAATTACGTCGCTTTTTTCTTTTTATCGGAACGTATAATCTTGCGGGGAATCAGCGCATACGGAAAGCAATTTTCAACTGGGGCGACGAAGGAAAAGATGCTGCGCTGGATATTAATGCTGTAATTAAATCCTGCCGCAATATGTCGGAAGCCAAAACCGGCGCCCTGATCATCGTAACCCGTGGAAATGATTTGAAATTTTACACGAACACGGGCGACCCGGTAGAAGCGCAGGTTTCTGTGCGAATGATTGAAAGTATTTTTTTCAAGAACAGTCCGCTTCACGATGGCGCGGTAATTATTTCCAACAATACCATTCGTGCTGCAAGATGTGTGCTTCCGGTCACAGAAAATAATAGTTTCCCTGCGCATTTAGGTATGCGTCATCGTGCTGCAGTTGGAATTACCGAGAATACAGATTGCCTGGCGATTGTTGTCTCTGAACAAACCGGCAACATCGC
>JBKJMR010000073.1:0-6043 GCA_046596275.1 Bacteroidia bacterium
AAACCTTCTTTATCGGCGTCAAGAATGGCAACCAAAGAGACTTCCGGCAAATCCAATCCTTCCCGCAACAAATTAATGCCGACCAGCACATCAAAAATTCCCTTGCGCAAATCCTGCAATATTTCCACGCGCTCCATCGTGTCAATATCCGAGTGAATGTAACGGCAACGAATATCCAGTCCCACAAAATATTTTGTAAGCTCTTCGGCCATGCGTTTCGTAAGCGTCGTCACCAGCACACGTTCATCGCGCTCAACCACTTTGCTGATCTCATCAAGCAAATCATCCACCTGTCCTTTGCTCGGACGAATTTCAATGATCGGATCAAGCAATCCGGTAGGACGAATAACCTGCTCTACCATAATTCCTTCGCTCTTTTGCATTTCGTATTCTGCCGGCGTTGCGCTTACAAAAATCACTTGCTCCTGCAACGCTTCAAATTCATCAAACTTAAGCGGACGATTATCCATCGCAGAAGGCAAACGGAATCCGTGTTCAACGAGCGCTTCTTTTCTTGAGCGGTCGCCGCCCCACATTGCTTTTACCTGCGAAACGGTCACGTGACTTTCATCGATCACCATCAGGAAATCATCAGGGAAATAATCGAGCAGGCAGAATGGTCGTGAGCCGGGCAAACGTTTATCGAAGTAGCGCGAATAATTTTCAATACCGGAACAATAGCCCAGCTCACGCATCATTTCAAGATCATATGTAACGCGGTCTTCCAAACGTTTTGCTTCGAGCGGTCTTCCGTTTTGCAGGAAATATTCTTTCTGCTTCATCAAATCTTCCTGGATGGACCAGATCGCGCCTTTCATGCTGTCTTGCGAGGTGACGAAAATGTTTGCAGGATATAAATTCAGGCTGTCAAACTTTTCAAGAACGCGGCCGGTTGACACTTCGAATGATTCCAGCTCTTCAATTTCATCACCGAAAAAATAAACGCGAATTGCATAATCCGCATACGCAAGATAAACGTCAACCGTATCACCTTTCACGCGAAAATTTCCACGGTGAAATTCTGCTTCTGTCCGGGAATAAAGTGAATTCACCAGCGTGTAAAGAAATTTATTGCGGCTGATAGCCATTCCTTTTTTCAGGTGAATAATGCTATTGGCAAATTCAGTAGGATTTCCAATTCCATAAATGCAGGAAACGGAAGAAATTACAATTACATCACGACGACCCGAGAGCAGGGAAGAAGTCGCGCTGAGACGAAGCTTTTCAATTTCATCATTGATCGACATATCTTTTTCGATATACAGATCGGAGGTAGCGATATAGGCTTCCGGCTGATAATAATCGTAATAGGAAACGAAATATTCTACTGCATTATTCGGAAAAAACAATTTGAACTCGCTGTATAATTGCGCGGCGAGCGTTTTATTATGACTTAACACCAGCGTTGGACGATCGATCTGCTGGATGACATTAGCAACTGTAAATGTTTTACCCGAGCCGGTCACGCCAAGCAAAGTCTGGTACTGTGAGCCGCCTTTTAATCCTTCAACCAATTGCCGTATCGCTTCAGGCTGATCACCGGTTGGTTTATAGTCAGATGTAAGATTAAATTTCATTCTGCAAAGATAAGGAGGGGAGGACTGAGTTTTTAGTTTTTAGTTCGGAGATTTAGTTAGAAAATCTTAAGCACAGGTTGGGGGAGGAGTTCGGAGTTTTTAGTTTTTAGTGCAGAGAAAGTTCGAAACAATTAGACATTAATGAGATTGGATTAGTCAATTTTTATTATCTTAGAAAACAAAACCAAACTACCCTGACACATGATGCGTAATTTATTTTTCATTTTGCTTTTTTCTACACTTTTAATTGCATGCAAAAAGCATCGCATTGAAAGGAAATATACAGGCGATTATTTGTTTACTGTGCATTCCGTTTCCTGGCAAATGAACAGGGGTACTACAGACACGACGTATACCTATCCGGGTCGTATAGAGCTATCTGATGAAACCTATAACGGGCTTTCGGAGAAAGATATTTACGTCAAAATCTACTTTGCGTACAACGGTATTTATGGAAATACGGCTATTGACAAGGATGGCAACTTTTCCTTCCCCGGGTGCAGCGGCGGATTCACCAGCAAGGATGAGCTGGATTGTGTGTTTACCGAACAATCCCTTAGTTCCTCCTATTCATATACCGTTCACGGTGTAAAAAGATAGTTTGGAGTTCGGAGTAGTTAGTTCGGAGATATGGTTTTAGGTCCTGTCCTGGTACCACCACATCACCGAACTAAACACTCTCAACTAATAACTAAAAAACTATCTTTGCCGCCATGATTCTCGGAAAGAAACTGGTTATTATAATGCCTGCATATAATGCGGAGCTTACCCTTCGACGCACCTACGATGAAATTCCATTTGAAATTGTAGATGAAGTTGTTCTTGTGGATGATGCAAGTAAAGACCGCACGATCGAAGTAGCAAGGGAAATCGGCATCAATCATATTATCCGCCACGAGAAAAATAAGGGCTACGGCGGCAACCAGAAATCATGCTACGATAAAGCGCTTGAAATCGGCGGCGATATCGTGATCATGCTGCATCCCGATTACCAGTACACGCCAAAGCTGATTCATTCCATGGCGTACCTGATCGCAAATGAAGTTTTTCCTGTGGTGCTTGGTTCGCGTATTTTGGGGAAAGGTGCCTTGCGCGGTGGAATGCCTTATTACAAATACGTCTTCAACCGCTGCCTCACTTTCGCGCAGAATATTTTGATCAGCCAGAAGCTTTCTGAATATCACACCGGTTACCGCGCATTCTCAGCAGATGTGCTCCGCTCAATTAATTATCAAGCCAACTCCGACGATTTTGTTTTCGATAATCAAATGCTTTCGCAAATCGTTTACGCTGATTTTGAAATTGCAGAGATCACCTGTCCTACAAAATATTTCGAAGAAGCATCTTCCATCAATTTTTCTCGCAGCCTGAAATACGGAATCGGATGTATGGGCGTTTCGTTCAAACACCGCTTCAATAAATGGGGCTTGATGAAGAGTGAACTTTATCATAAGGTGGGGAAATAATTACAGATTACCGGATTACCAATTACCGATTTACGGGAAATAAAAGGAATTTAGTGACTGGGTTATTAGCACACGAAGTCTTTGCACCTGCGGGTATGAAAATCACCCTGTGAGTAATTGATTTCACCCTGTGAGTTGCAGCTTTTAACCGTTTCTATTTCTTCTAGCGGTTATTTGGGATAGCTTTCATTTATGAAGCCTACGCACCCAATTATAAAAATTATTACGCTTTCTGTTTTTATTGTGCTCATCAGCGGATTTGTATTGTACCGCACGGGAAAGCTGGATAAAATAATTTACGCTGATGATAACAGCATTGTTGCAGATTCTCCTGTAGCAGATTCGATTCCTGAACCGGATGTAATGATATCAAGTTCGAAGTCCACCCTGATTTTGCACGATGCGGATATTGTTCCTCGCGATACGCCGAAATCAAAACAGGTTAGCAAGAACGTTTATAAGCCGCCTGTAATTATGTCGGGATCGAAATCTATGTCAATTCCAATTCCTCAGGATATTCATTATGATCCTGTAAGAATTGAACCGGAAACAATGAAACAGCAACAGCAGAAACCGAAGAAATAAGCGACGCTAATGAATTTCTTTCATCTTCTTCTCGCTACTTTTTTCAGTCTTGTTTTTCTTGCGGTGGTTTTTATTCCGATGGAGAAAGTTTTTCCTGCAAAGCCGGGACAAAAAATTTTTCGTCCGCACTGGATGCTTGATCTCTGCTTTTTTCTCGGGCAATATTTAATCTGGAATGCGTTTGTGCTTTGGGCGCTGATGTATTTCAGTGAAGGCATTCACAATTTTATTCCGCATGATTTTCGTGATGCTGTTTCTTCGCAGGCGTGGTGGCTGCAAATGATAGAAGTAATTGTGCTCAGCGATTTTGTTATTTACTGGGCACATCGTTTACAGCATAAGGTGGATTTCCTCTGGCGGTTTCATAAAGTGCATCACAGTGCAGAACATCTGGATTGGCTCGCCGCACATCGTGAACATCCGATAGATTCCATTTATACAATCGGACTGATCAATCTACCCGCTTTCGCAATGGGATTTCCTCTTGAAACAATTATCGGATTGATTGCTTTCCGGGGCATCTGGGCGATTTATATTCATTCGAATGTGCGCATCCGATTAGTCGGATTACGAATGATCATCGGTTCACCCGAATTACATCACTGGCACCACGATCTCGAACGCGACAGAGGAAATTACGCGAACATTTCTCCGTTGATGGATATAATTTTCGGAACATACACTTGTCCTGATCATGAGCCGGAGAAAATGGGAATCAAAGAAGAATTTCCGAAAAATTATATCGGTCAAATGCTTCACCCTGTTTTGCCGAAGAAACTAGGGAAGAAGTTGTTTTATCGTCAACAAAAAAAATGATTACGGATTACCGGATTACCGATTACCGATTACGGGAGATAAAAAAAATTTAGTGACTGGGTCATCCTTATAGCTATCGGAATGAGTGAAATAAATGGTACAATCGTAAATTTTTGTTTTTTTAAATCACCCAGTCACCAGATCACCAGATCACCAAATCCTTCATCATTTCACTCTCTCCCAAAACACAAACCCATTCTTCTCTCCGGTCTTTCT
The DNA here is from genome assembly GCA_046596275.1 of Bacteroidia bacterium. Classification (GTDB taxonomy): domain Bacteria; phylum Bacteroidota; class Bacteroidia; order Palsa-965; family Palsa-965. The sequence continues at coordinate 4,661 of JBKJMR010000073.1, forward strand.
CAAATTCGGATAATATTTCCTGATCGCTTCTTCGAAAGTATTTTTGCTTACAAAATAAGCCGGACGATCAATGGTTCCTACCAGCATCCATTCGCGGCGCATATTAATTTCCATTTCAGATTCGGAAACGGCTGGATTTGCCAGGCGTGATGCGTTTTCTTTTTTGAATTGCTGGTAATACGGATTCCTTTCTAAACCGGGCTGAACATCGCTGTAGAAATATTGCGCGTAACTTTTATACCCTACAGCTTCACGATAATATTCGCTGTAGTTATGCGATTTCCAATATTCGATTGCCGCGTTTTGTGAATATTCTTCGACACGCGGAGCAAAAAATACAGCTGCTAAGGTTGTAGTGAGAATTACAGAACCGTAAAGCACCGGCAAACCACGCTGAAAATTATTTTTAGAGAAATAATACAACGCAGCAATAAATCCAGCAGCAAGAATTACTGCAGTGATCCATTCAAATCCATTCCAGTTTCCATTCGCCTCAAGATTCCCCATTGCAAAAGCATCCTTTATTTTCCCGGAATCGATCAGCTGTTGTTTAAACTTATCAATGAACGGGAATATGGCAAGCGCTAAAGCAAAAATCAATGCCACTGCGGATAAAACAATGCTCATCCATTTTTTCCAGGCAAATTCGCCGCTGATTAATTTGTACGCGGTATAGGCGGCGAGATAGGTGAGTGGGAAATAACAAAGTGACGAATAGTGAATGATCTTTGTTTTGACAATGGAAAATAAAATAAGCACCACCCAAAACAAGATGCGCATGAACGAAAGCACGTGTTTTTCAAACGGTGTATCAGCCACTTTTTTGCGTAATGAACGAATCGCGAAAATGGAAGCAGGAAAACAACCGAGCAATAAAACGATCCAGTGGTAAAAGAAACTTCCACCATGACCCGCATCTTCCGTCATAAACAAACGTACCTGGTAATTGAGGAATTCCATTACCAAATTTCCTTTTCCCTGCACGGCAAGCGTGATGAACCAGGCTGCTGTAAGTGAAAGTGAAATGAATCCGTAAAGGATAAAATGCTGTATGCTGATGACCGGCTTTCTTCTTAATGCCCACCAGCACAAAAAACAAAGTCCGAAAACTAAAAGTGCAACCGGACCTTTTGTCAGCACGGCAAGAGCGATGAAGAACGATGACAAAAGAATTCGTTTGTTCAATAATTTTTGCGTGGAAACCGATGGATATTCATTGGCATAAATGGCGAATTGATAAATGCCAAGGAAAATAAAAAGGTTAAACCACGGATCGATAATTCCGGAATGAAAATAAAAGTTCGGAAGCAATGATCCGGCAAAAGCAAGTGTCCACAAGCGCGCGAATCGCTCGTCATAAATTCGTTTGCCAAGTATGTAGAC
>JBKJMR010000112.1:0-2818 GCA_046596275.1 Bacteroidia bacterium
TTCATGAGCTTTTATTCTAATGAAAAAGTAATTCAAAAAAAGCTTATCATCAATTAACGAATCTAAATGAAGTATCTCATCCCGGTTTTGCTTTTACTTTCTTCCTGCGCGATAAAACCGGAAGTAACCAAAGAACAATTAGCGCAGTACGACTATTGTAAAAAAACGCTGCTCGAAAATAAAGAAGCGTTTATTGCAGTCGGTGGCACAAAAGAAAAGCAGGATTCACTTAAAGATTACCTCGATCAGATTGAAAAGCACAGCTTGCCTGAACTTTTGGAGGAATATGATGTAGAGCAAAATCAAGTGGTGATCTTCCTGTATTCCATTTGCCAGAAAGCCGAACTTATACAGGAGAATTCCGCTGTGGATGAAAGATCGTGGTAAGGCAAGCGCCGGGAAAATGATTATGCCTCATTTTAAGTGTAAATTTGCGCCCGGATTTGTATGGAATTTTCTGATCCATGCGTCATCAATCAAGTAACAGACTATGGCTTTTTTCCCGCGCAGACGGAAAAGTGTTTTGAGTGACGAGGATTTGCTCAAAGCATACCGCGCATCAGGTGATAAAACGCTGGTGGGGGAATTGTATATCCGTTATTCACACCTTGTATTCGGATTATGCCTTAATTATTTCCGCGACCGCGAAGCTGCACGTGATGCTGTTTTGGTTCTGTTTGAAAAATTGTTCGAATCGCTGAAAAAAAATCAGCCGGAGAATTTTAAAATGTGGCTGACGTTTGTCGCGCGAAATCACTGCATCTCCGAATTGCGCAAGCTGAAAACCAAAACCGAACGCGCCGAAGAATATTTGCGCCAGGATGAATATTCAATCATCGTCGATCCTGAAAATCCACAAAAGGAAGATGCAGAAAAACGCGAAGAAAAATTAAAAAAGCTCGAAGCCGCAGTCACAGCGCTGGGCGACGAACAAAGAAAATGCGTAGAGCTTTTTTATTTCCAGGATAAATCCTACCAGGAAATAAGCAAGCTGACAGGTTTCACCGAAAAGCAAGTGAAAAGTCATTTGCAGAATGGAAAACGAAACCTGAAACAATTTTTAGAAGAATCGAAATGAGCACATCCCTTCATAACGATCATCTTTCTCCAAAAGAGTTATCTGATCTGCTTAGCGGCAAGCTTGACGCAAAGTCAAATGCACGCATAAAAAAATTGCTGAAAGATTGCGAGCTTTCCAAAGAAGCGCTTGCGGGATTCACAGCAGTTCCCTCAGCAACAGCCGATCTTGATTTCCTGAATAAAGAGATTGCATCAAAATCCGGAATGGTAAAAACGCCGAAGTGGGTGAGCGTTGTTACTGTTGTGATCGGAGTTGCGCTTGTGGTTGGAATGGGTTATGCATTATGGCCGCGTGAGCCGGAAGTGCTGAATATTCCACTTTCGTATACTGCACCGCCTGTTGTTGCGCCATACATTGCACCACGCGTTGAGCTCACTCCGAAGGCAGAACATTTTGTAAACCCGGAAGCAAAACCAAAACCATTAGCTGTTTTATCGCAGGGAACGCCTGTTGATACAACAACTGTTCAGCCAACCGAAACAAAAGATCAGATTGCAGTGAAGGAAGCAGAGCCACTTGAAGTAAAACCGGTTGTTCCGAAAAATCCGGAGGCGGGATACAATGCTTCGATTGGATTTATCCAGGATTTGAAAGTGACGGAATTCGAAAAATATTATCGCAAAACGATTGAAGTGCGCGAGCCGGTTTTGAAAGGTGTGCCCGCGCAATTTGAGAATGAAGACAAGTTTAAAAAGGAAAATGAAACAGAAACAGTTCGTTCGGTTCCTGCAGAGCAATTTTTAAATGATGGATTGCGCGCTTTTCACGATGGAAAATATGGTCGCTGCATCGAGAAGATGGAAGTGCTGAAAAAGAATAATGAAAAAGATCTGAACGCTGCGTTTTACATGGGCGTGAGTTATGTGAAGCTGGAAATGTTTGAAAAAGCAATCAGGATGTTTGATGAAGTGTTGAATGCAACGAACAATGTTTTCCACGAAGAAGCGAAGTGGTACAAAGCATTAGCATTGATCGGAAACGGCGATACCGCTGCTGCGAAAGTTTTGTTGGAAGAGATTGCAGGGAAAGATGGATTTTATAAGGAGAAGGCGATTGTTAAGTTGAGAGAGATCTGATTTGCAGGTTGTATTGAGTATTGAGTAATGTGTATTGTGACTGTGGGCAGGAGAATTGAGAAGGAGCATTTTTTCCTCAATCCTCAATACTCCACAATTGAGTTGTGTGTATTGGGACTGTGGGCAAGTGAAGTGAGGAAGATCATTAATTTATTTTACTCAATTCCCAATCCTCAATACGCATTACCCGCTACCTTTGCGTACCAATGAATTCTCTCACCCTCGACAAACTTTTCCTTCGCCTGGCCGGCATTACACTTGTGGTTCTTTATCTCGTAATCACCGCCGGCTCCATTGTGCGTGCAACAGGCTCAGGAATGGGTTGTCCCGACTGGCCGAAATGTTTTGGCTATTATATTCCTCCGACAGATCCTTCACAAGTAGAATTTCATGATCATCATTCGTATGAAAAAGGAATGATGATCATAGTGAACGATACCTTGTGGCGCGCGACAGCAGATTTTACTTCTGCAGATAGTTTTAATCATGCGAATTGGGAGAAATATCCTGTGCACAATTATGCGGAATTTTTTGTCCATAAAACTTGGATTGAATACATCAACCGTTTAACCGGCGCGCTCAGCAGCTTTTGCATGACACTTCTGCTGATCGTTGCATTGCTGCGTGTAAAAAGAGATTGGCCAACGCTCGCAATTCTTCT
>JBKJMR010000169.1:0-2911 GCA_046596275.1 Bacteroidia bacterium
ATCTATTGCCATTATGTTATGCCTCACATTTATCGTTTCAAATTTGTTCGTTGCCGATTATTATAATTTAAAGGCCTTATCTCCCTTTCTCGACAAAGCATTTAAATTATCCAGCTATTGTCTCGGTTTCATTTTAGCCCTGTCATTTATTCATCCATGGGGATTTATTCTTTTCATTGATGCAATACTCGCTATGACTTCCATTACCGCTGTGCTGCTTTCTCTTGCGGTGCATAAAGCCCTGAAAAACGGATTCCGCACACATTTGTTTGCAATCATCGCTACAGCTTGCGTCATCCTTATCGGGTCACTTTACCAGCTTTACTTTTTAGGAATGCTACCTTATTTTTTCCTCTCGCATAATGGATTGCATATCGCCGTTGTATTACAATCGATTTTTATGGCTCTCGCGGTCAATGATAAATTCAAACTGATCAAAGAGGAAAATACCAGGTACCAGGAAAAGTTGGTGATGACGTTAAAAGAATATTCGCAAAACCTGATTACAACTATTGAAGAAGAACGTCAACGGCTCGCGATAGATATTCACGACAGCTTAGGACAGAATTTATTGGTGATCCGGAATAAAATATTGCTTACTCAAAAGCATAAAAAAGTTTCTGCCGAAGTTGAGAAAGAGCTTGACGTGCTGCTGCATGCTACTTCCGAAACATTGGATGAAGTGCGGGCCATCTCACATAATTTACGTCCGCCCATTCTGAATGCTATGGGATTAACAGCATCAATCCATTCATTGGTTGATAAAATAAGAGCTTCCACTTCCCTTGCCATTGAATTAAATATGGATGAATCGGTTGATGGTGTTCTTTTAAAAAAGTTCGAAATTAATGTTTACCGCATTTTGCAGGAAAGCTTCAGCAATGTGATCAAACATGCTAATGCATCTACAGTAACGATCAATATTCATGTACGCGATGAGGCTTTGCTGATTTCTTTTGCTGATAACGGAATTGGATTTAATCCCGGATCAATTCTGAAAGGCCAGGGAATTGCCGGAATAAAAGAACGTGTTGCGCTGCTTAACGGAACACTGGCAATAAATTCTTCGTCATTAACCGGCACAGAATTATGCATCCATATTACACTAAAATAAAATGGCATCACTAATCTCCTTGTTTGTAGCAGATGATCATCCCATGTTTTTAAAGGGGCTTATTGATACGTTAAAAGAAGAACCTGGTTTTACAATTTTGGGTTCTGCCAACGACGGAAAAGCAGCTTTACAGGCTATAACACTACTTCAACCCCAGGTGGCTGTTTTAGATCTCGATATGCCCGGAGTGAATGGCATTGAAGTCGCTAAAATATTACTCAAAGAACAACCTTCCACCAGGGTGATAATTTTAAGCATGCATAAAGAAGCAGATATCATCAAAGCAGCAATGGCATTGGGCATACACGCTTATATCTTTAAAGATGATGCCGTGCTTGATCTTGTAAATGGTATTCGGACAGTAATGAATGGGGAAGTTTATATTTCCGAAACGAAACATAAAAACATAAAAACATTCTATACTGCAAAGGAGGATGAGCTGTTGCAATCTTTAACCCGCATGGAGCGAATAGTTCTTGACCTGGTTGCGTTGCAAAAAACCACAAAAGAAATTGCTGATGAATTATTTCTTAGCGTTAAAACAGTTGAAAACCACCGCACACATATTTCACAAAAGCTACAGCTGAAAGGAAATAACAGCTTGCTGAAGTTCGCTTTGCAAATGACTGCTGGAAAAAAGTGGTCTCCTCCTATTTAATTTTTACTCTCTATCGGATTAATTTTTTGTTTTTCACATTTCTTTTTAATTTCAATTTTCAATTAACGGGTAAATAACTATTTTCAAATTTATTCACATGGACAAAAACACAAACTCGCTCAATTGGTTCGAGCTCGCTGTTACAGATTTCAACCGCGCAAAAAAATTCTATGAAACGATTTTCGGAATTACATTGCAGGAGATGGAATTTGAAGGCACTAAAATGGGAATGTTTCCTTCTGATTCTGCCAGCGGAAAGCTCAGTGGAGCTATTTGCCAGGGTGAATGGTACAAACCATCGGCAGCGGGTGTGGTTATTTATTTCAACGGCGACCCTGATTTACAAATAGCACTCGACAAAGTAGAAGCAGCCGGCGGACAAATCACAAGACCAAAAACACCTATAGGTGAATTCGGCTTTATGGCTATGTTCATTGATACAGAGGGAAATCACGTTGCATTGCATTCAAACGCTTAGCGATGGATCTGTATTGAGTATTTGGCATTAAGTATTGAGTACGTAGGGTGAATCCCATTTTAGTCTCAATACACAATACTAAATACTCAATACTGCCAAATATTACTTTTTCCCTTTCATTTCCTCCACAATCATTCCCATCAGTATCCCGCGGATTCCAAGCTTCGCTAATTTATTGTGCTCGGCATCGGGATAAACCCTGTTTGATAAAAACACAAACACCATTCCTGTTTCCGGATCTGCCCAGGCTTGTGTTCCGGTGAAACCCTGGTGACCGAAGCTCGCAAGGGAAATGCTGTCGCTGGCTGGATTTGGTTTCTTCGGATCGCCTTCTGGTTTGTCAAAGCCGATGCCGCGACGGTTGTTCGGATATTGAGCCCCTGTAAATTCATTAACCGTGGCCGATTCGAAATAACGTTTTCCGCCGTACGTTCCGCCGTTCAGGTACAATTGCATCATCACACCTACATCATTTGCATTGCTGAAAACACCTGCGTGTCCACCTATTCCACCCAACATCGCAGCCCCCTGGTCATGCACATCGCCCTGCAATTGTTGCTTGCGGAAAACCTGGTCGTTCTCTGTCGGCGCACATCGCTGCGGTGGAAATTTCAATCGCGGCTGGTAACACATCGTAGATAATCCAAGCGGCGCATAAAAA
>JBKJMR010000432.1:0-2537 GCA_046596275.1 Bacteroidia bacterium
CATTCGGAAAAGAGAAAGTGAAGTTTTATAATAGCATCCGACTGATTATAGGCATCGGGTCAATCCGGGAGAATAGTTCTTCTTCATATAGTACAACTGCGATAAGTGGTTTAAATCATTTTGAAGGTGCATGGAAATATAATGGTGGAATTGCTGTTGGAATTTCTGATGCATTCGGAATCAGCTATTCATTCAACCGCATTAATGCATTCTGCGAAGCTAGTCTCATTTGTCAGTCATATGCACCTAAAAAGGGAAAGTTAACAAAGTCAGAATATAATGGTGTTGATCAGCTTGCAAGTACGCCTACATCATGGAAAGAAATAGAATTCACCAATAATGTAACAGAGCCGACTTCAACAGATCAACCTGTCCAGCGTTTAAAAGAATACTATTCCCTAAGCTCCATTGGACTGAATATCGGTATTTCGTATTCCTTCGGTAAAAACAAATAAATCAAACCATCCTCCGCATTCCTCAATGCATCGAATTAAACTCCTTCCGGATTTAGCTTACACTACATTCGTGTATAATAACCTATTCTTACCCTCATTCTTTTATGAAAACAAAAAGTATACTTATTGGCGCTATTTTACTTTGTTCTTTCGGGACTCTGAAAGCTCAAAAAGCTTATGCGGGTTTCGGCGCCGGTTATGGAATTTCTATCTCGGGCTCTGTGCTCGGTTATAATAGCATGGACAATTCGGTTTCGAATACATATTTCACTGAAAATGTAAAGGGATCATTCGGACGCGGCATGAATTTCAATGTGTACGGCGGCTATATGATCAATGATGTGATCAGTCTTGAGCTTGCAGCAAATTATCTCGTTGGTTCTAAATATACTTTTACCAATGAAGATATTAGTATGAATTCTTCTTCTAAAACTATTTATGATGTAAATGCTACTTCATTCCGTCTCATTCCTACTATCAGACTTAGCTATGGTGAAAACAAGCTTCGGTATTATTCCCGTGTTGCACTTGCATTTGGATTGTCGAATAAGCTTACCGAAGTTTCGAACCGTACTTTCACAAATCCGGGTGGAACAAATGTGAGCTATGAAAAGTTTGAATATACCGGCGGATTGTATATGGGATTTACCGGCGCTTTTGGTTTAACGTATCAATTGTCGGATAACATTGCTTTGTACAGCGAGCTTACACGCTATTTTATTTCCTGGGGTCCAACCAATGGTCAGTATACAGAAGTTACTGTAAATGGCGTTGATGAGCTTGGAAATATGACCACCAGTGAAAAAGAATTTTTATTGGTTGATCGTGTGGATCAAAGTATGAATCAAAATCCCGGTGAGCCAACAAAACAATTGAGATTTTTTACTCCGCTTAATGCGCTGACATTGAACTTAGGGTTGCATTTCAGCTTTTAGATTTCCTTCAGCTTTTTCAAACAAATTATTGCATTCCTCTTCGATCTGCTTTAGCCTCGTTGCCGAAGAGTCAATATATAGATTAACCTTATCTTTGCCCCGCAGACTATTCTGTCGCTGTTCAGCAATGAATGGAGGAAAGTCCGGGCAACACAGAGCAGCTTGCTTCCTAACGGGAAGAGGTTCAACAGGAATGTTGAATTATGGAAAGTGCCACAGAAAAGAAAACTACCCCCAACACTTCTGTTGGGGGAAAAGATGAAAACGTGCGGTAAGAGCGCACGCTGCGGTTGGCAACAATTGCATTGGTAAACCCCAGGCGTTGAAAAACCAAATAGGTCCTGATTCTGCGATTGCTCGTCGCATTTCACTTCGGTGAAGATCAGGATGGGTAGGTTGCTTGAGACCATGAGCGATTGTGGTCCCAGAGAAATGACAGAAGCCGTGCGCGATTCGTTCGCAAGCGGAAACAGAACCCGGCTTATCGGTCTGCAATTTTACAGGGGCGATTTCCGAAAGGAAGTTGCCCCTGATCATTAGGGAGACTTGAGATATTAGACTTGAGACGTGAGAAAAAAAATGCCAATCCAGTCCAATAAGCAGTTGATTATCTCAATTTCATCTCACATCTCACATCTCACATCTCACATCTCACGTCTCATCTCTCACGTCTCATCTCTCACGTCTCAAATCTCAAATTTCAAATCTCACATCTCAAATCTCACGTCTATTTCACCATCTTCCAGAATGGCAATTGCTATTTTATTTTACTCATGCGGATGGATTTTTTATGTTTAATCGTGCGGTTGGTAATGCTTCAGGATAATTTTTTCTGATATGTGTAATAAGCTTCTCCCTGATCATACATTCAAGATCAAATGCATCCTCTGAATTCTTCGCGCTCATCGTTGCGCGTACTTCAATGGTTTTGTCATTTGCATTTGTTACACGCAGGGAACCTTTTCTTTTATCCCATAAAGGTGATGCAGCCAGCCAGGACAGAAATTCCTTGCGCACCTCTTCAACAGGTAACGTGTAATCCGTATAGATTTTTACAGCGCCCACAACTTCAGGTGAATTGCGGGTCCAGTTTTCGTAGCTGTTCTCAAGGAAAAAGTTGATCGGGATAATTAACTTTTTCTCGTCC
>JBKJMR010000615.1:0-4131 GCA_046596275.1 Bacteroidia bacterium
GCCCGGACCTAACACGCGACTTGTTCTTGTCAGCGAACACCGTATTTCCGTCGGCCCACATGTTGTGATGATTCTTAAACCCGACGGTTACAATTATGTCGAATGGGATTGCAATGGATTTTCTGCTGTCAACCTAAAAGGACATTTTGAATTCGACCCCGGCATGATCTATCCTGATCCTGCAAGCTCGCCTGATTCAGTAGTGCGCGCTTCGTTCCAGGTGCATGTAAATGACCTGCATAATTTTGTTGTGCAAACTTCCATGGCGCCGTTTTGCATTCGCGGAATTGATGACATGACGTTTTCAGTGTTGGATGCAACAGCAGATTTCAGCGAATTATCCAATGCACCGAATATGGCTTTTCCTGCAGGATATAACTTGGCAAACTGCAATGGCGATCCGTTAATGTGGACAGGATTTTATTTGCGCCAGTTCAAAGTAAAGCTTCCGAAAGAACTTTCACGCAATGGAAATCGTGTCGAGATCATTGCAACAAATTTGCTCATTGATAATTCAGGTGTCTCCGGATTATTTATGGCGAATAATTTATTTACCACGCAATCAGGAAGCGTGAACGGCTGGGGATTTTCACTTACATCCATAAGCGCATCCATAACATCCAACCAGCTTAATGGTGGAAGCATGTCCGGATTTATAAAGCTTCCTGTAAGTGAAAAAGATTCGCTTGCGTATGCGGCAATATTATTTCAGAATTTACAAACGCACCAGCTGGATTATTCCTTCAGCATTTCCGCGGCAACAACATTTGATGCAGAAGTGCTTTCCTCCACGCTTGCCATTTATAATACATCCCAAATCACCGTAAGCAAAGTGAATGGAAAATTTAAAGCGATTGCTGTGCTTAACGGATCACTGACATTAAATTCAGCAAATGCAAAAGCGCGTGGATTGGCATTTCAACAACTTACACTTGCTTCGGAAGCGCCCATGCTGCGTGCAGGATTTTTTTCATTGACACCAACGCATCCCGACAGCAGTCGCATGGGTGGATTTAATTTTTCCATCAATGCAATTACATTAGGATTGATGAGCAATGAACCGGTGATCGCTTTTCATGTTGGAGTAAATTTTATGGATCCCGCTTCTGTTAATATCAGCGCAGCGGCAGGATTTATAATTCACACAAAAACTAGTGTTATTACGGATGCAGCAGCAGGTCCGAATGACACACGACAACAATCAGAATTCGATCGCATTAGTTTGAATACAATTTCGCTTGCTTTTGATGCGAGTGTATTTCGTTTAAATGGCTCACTCATTTTTAAAGATGACGATCCTGTTTATGGAAAAGGATTTTACGGACAGGTTTCCTTGTGGATCGAAGATGTGATGCCAACGCCAGCGTCTTCAAGTGTATGGTTCGGGAAAGTAAATAACTATCGGTATTTCTATGTCGATGCAGCTGTTCCGGTTCCGGTTCCGCTTGGTGGTGTAACAGTGTATCGTTTCATGGGTGGAATTTATTATCATATGCAGCGCAGCGGAAACGTTTCGCTTGAAAATCAATTGTACACTTCAGCATTCGGATCAGCAAGCTCGTATGTTCCGGACAATGCAACAACTCTCGGAATAAAAGCAGGTGTAACATTGGGAACAAGCGGAAATCCAAAACCATGCAATGGCGATGTTGCGCTCGAAATGAATTTTAATTCCAATGGCGGAATAAATTATTTACAGCTCAGCGGAAATCTTTATTTCATGATCAGCATCGGCGACAGGCAGAATGCGCAGCCTTCACAAGTTCCTGCCATCGCTTCGATGCAAATGCAATATGATTTTCTCAATGATGCATTTCACGCTGTATTGGGTGCGCAGATTCATATTCCTGCGGTTACAGCAACGGGAACTGCCGTCATTCATTTCGATCCGAACCTTTGGTACATCCACATCGGTCGTCCGCAATCGCGCATACTTGTTAGCGTTGGTGGAATCGGAAATTTCAACGCATACCTTGAAGCCGGACAATTTATTGATCCGATGCCACCGCCTCCTTCAGAAGTTACTTCGGTTGTCAATGCAAATGGTTTGAACGATCAGCGTGATGAAACTGCTTTGGCGAATGCAGGTGGATTTGCATTCGGCGCAGGATTCGGTGCTGCATTTGATGGAGAAATTGGTTTTGAAACCTGGTACATCTTTTACAATTTTTCTGCGGGTGCCGGTTTTGATATCATGGTTTTGGATTTTGGATCGGCGGCGCATTGTTCTAATTCAAGCGGGCCTGTTGGATTTGAAGGTTGGTATGCAAGCGGACAAATTTATGCATACCTGCAGGGAGCAATCGGAATGCATGGCCGTGCGCTTGGACAGGATTTTGATTTTACGCTTGTCACACTTTCAGCAGCAGCGGTTTTACAAGCGCGTGTTCCAAATCCCAGCTGGGTGGGCGGTGCGATGGGATGTGATTATGATGTACTCGGTGGTGCATTATCCGGACATTGCGATTTTGCTTTTGAAGCAGGGAATCAATGCAATATTCTAACGAATTGAAAAACGCAGCACAATCTTATTTTATTTGTTGTGTTGTTATGACATTGCTTTTTTGTGTCAATGTAAATGCTCAATCATCGTCTGATATTTTCATTCGCACATACGCAACGCATGACAGCGTTTTGCTGCGCTGGGTTCCTGCTAATGTTGAAACATGGAAAGCAGGAATTCAGCACGGTTATATAATTGAACGTTATACAACGGATGAATATTTAGATCTCGCCGGAAAAGATCCAACCGGGAAAGGCACATTGATTAATACAACACCGATTCTTCCATTGGCAAAACAAGATTCAGCATGGAATAAATTAATTCGTGAGGATAAGACCAATGCATTTGTTTATCAAAACATCTACGAAGAAAATCATCCTGCAGAAAATGGTCAGAAGCAAAAAGCACAGGCGCAAATTAAATTCGGTTTTGTGTTAAAGGCGTGTGATCTTTCTGTTGCAACTGCAAAAGCACATGGATTATTTTTCGTGGATAAAACAATTATTGCAGGGCAGGTTTATATTTATCGCATTCGTCTTGCGCAAATTCCTGCAGGGATAAAGCATAACGCAGGAATTGCAACAGCAGATGAAAAATTATCCGTGCTAAAAGCGCCTGCTACTATCAAAGGTCAATTTCGAAATAAAAAAGCTGCAATCAGTTTTGACATTTCAACAACGCGTGAAGCTTGCGCAGGTTATATTATTGAACGTTCTGCCGACAGCATACAGTATGAACGTATTAACCCTGTGCTGTTCACATTTGCGCGATCGCAGTATGAGAATGAAAAAACAGAAGCTGTTTACCAGGATTCACTTCCGCTTAATCATAAAACATATTGGTACCGCGTGCGTGCTTATTCCTATTTCGGATTTGCAGGGCCGCCTTCCGCTACAGTAAAAGGAAAAGGCCGCGATGAATGGACATTGTATCCTGAAATCGACACGTTGTTTGCCGGTGAAAATAAAAGCGTGGAAATAAAATGGCATGTGCCGGCAGAAAATAACGTTGCAGATCTGTCAGCATTCATTATTCTCCGCGCACCGGCTGCACAAGGGCCATTTTCAGTTTTAAATAATTCACGCTTAGAAAAAAACATCTTTAACTATTCAGATGAACAGCCGCTTGCTTCGGGGTATTATGAAATCGCAGCATTAAATAGTTACGGGGACACAGCTATTTCATTTCCTTATTTCTTCGGATTGCCCGATAATGAACCACCGCCTGTCCCGGAAAATATCAGGGGAATTGTTGACACAAATGGAATTGTGCATTTGCAATGGAATAAAGTTGACGCAAACGATCTGAAAGGTTATCGCGTATTTCGTTCAAACACATTGCAGGAAGAATTTATCGAAGCCGGTGATTCAATTCTCCACGATAACTATTTTACAGATACAATAACAATTCAAACACTAACAAGAACAATTTTTTATTCCATTAGAAGTGTAGATAAGCGTTACAATAATTCACAAAGCTCAACGCCATTCCTTTTAAAGCGTCCCGATAAAATTCCACCTGTTGCCGCAGTAGTTAAATCCATTCAGCAAACTGATTCTACAATTCAATTCTCCTGGATCAATAGCAGCAGTGATGATGTGATGTGTGTGGAATTAACTGCCAGAACG
>JBKJMR010000331.1:0-4874 GCA_046596275.1 Bacteroidia bacterium
ATGAAAATACTCGTAGGCATCAGCAACGTTCCTGATACAACGGCCAAAATTTCATTTACCGATAACAACACCAAATTCAATAAAGCGGGTGTTCAATTCATCATCAACCCATACGATGAATGGTATGCGCTGGTGCGTGCGCTCGAATTAAAAGAGGCGAAGGGTGAAGGATCGGTAACGGTGATTCACGTGGGTCCGGCTGAAAATGAAGCGATGATTCGTAAGGCATTGGCGATTGGCGCTGATGATGCAGTGCGTATTGATGCTGAGCCTGCGGATTCGTATTTTGTCGCGGAACAAATAACAGGTTACGCGCGAGACAAAGATTACGATCTGATCCTTGTAGGAAAAGAAACCATTGATTTCAACAGCTCCATGGTAGGCGGAATGCTTGCTGAAATGTTGAATCTTCCTTTTATTTCCCTCGCTTCAAAGCTGGATGTAAACGGAAAAGTGGCAATTGTAGAAGCGGATGTTGATGGCGGAACTGCGGTGCTTGAAGTGCAATTGCCGGCTGTTATTTCCTGTCAGAAAGGAATGGCGGAAGCACGTATTCCAAACATGCGCGGAATTATGGCAGCAAGAACAAAACCGCTGACCGTGGTTGCAACAACCAATTCAGATACACTCACAACAGTAGAAAGCTTCACACCATCTGAAGGCAGAAAAGCAGTAAAAATGATTGATCCGAATAATATGGATGAATTAGTTGCTTTGTTGCATAGTGAAGCGAAAGTCATTTAGACCTGAGAGGTTAGACTTGAGACATGAGAAAAATTCTTCGTCTTGACGAATTAATCCGGCTAATAAAATTAATTCTCACCAATCACTCCTGAGCTTGTCGAAGGATCACCAATCACCCTTTTAATCGTACATCGTAAATCGTAAATCCATATGGCAGTACTCGTTTTTACAGAAGCAGGAAAAAAAATCCGCAAGAGCTCGCTTGAGGCGGTGAATTATGCTGCGCACATTGCGGGCAAACTCGGTACAACTGTTACTGCGGTTATTGACGGATCGACCGACGCAACTCTTCTTGCTGACCTGGGAAAGGCGGGCGCGAATAAAGTGCTGACGATCGCTGATGAGAAATTAAAAGATGGTAATCCCCGCGCGTGGGCCATTGCGCTTGAGCATGCTGCCAATATGGAAGACGCAGCTGTTGTCGTTTTTTCGCACGACCTGGTAAGCAAAGCAGTTGCTCCGCGTTTGTCGGTGCGATTGAAAGCTGGTGTTGTTGCAGGTGCAGTTGATTTTCCAACGATAGAAGAAGGAAAATTCTCGGTGCGCAAAACAGCATTCTCCGGGAAAGCAACAGCGGTTTACGTAATCAATTCTGATAAAAAAATAATTACGCTTCTTCCGAATTCTTTTCCTGTGCAGCTGACAGATAACACCGCAGAAATTGTTCCGATGAGCAATGTGGATCTTTCAGGTGCTGAAACAAAAGTGACTGTGAAAGAATTAAAAACACGCGACACCAGCAAGATTTCTCTTCCTGAAGCGGAAGTGGTGGTTTCGGCCGGACGTGGAATGAAGGATGCAAAGAACTGGGGAATTGTAGAAGATCTTGCCAATTCACTTGGTGCTGCAACTGCCTGTTCGCGCCCGATTGCGGATATGGACTGGCGCCCGCATCATGAGCACGTAGGACAAACCGGAATTGCTATTCGTCCGAATTTGTATATCGCCATCGGAATTTCAGGCGCAATTCAGCATTTGGCCGGCGTAAACGGAAGCAAAACAATTGTGGTGATCAATACAGATAAAGAGGCTCCGTTTTTTAAAGCAGCAGATTACGGTGTGATCGGTGATGCCTTTGATGTGGTACCAAAATTGACCGAAGCAATCAAGAAGTTCAAAGCAGCGCATCATTAATCACTGCTTATTATTATCTTTAAGTGTTACATCTTTTAACACAGTCTCCCGACCGTGAGCAGTGGAATGAAAAAAACAAAACTTGAAATTGTCGGTCTTTCGTATAGTCAGACGCAATCCGGCGCTTACGCGTTAGTATTGGGTGAAGCTAAAGGAAAGCGCCGTCTGCCGATCATTATTGGTGGCTTCGAAGCGCAGGCTATTGCGATTGAATTGGAGAAAATGACGCCGAGCCGTCCGCTTACGCATGATCTTTTTAAAAGTTTTGCAGAATCGTTCAGCATTGATCTGCGCGAGGTGCTCATTTACAATCTTGTTGAAGGAATTTTCTTCGCTAAATTAATTTGCAGCAACGGCACTAATGAAGTGGAGATTGACGCACGCACTTCTGATGCGATTGCACTTGCGGTTCGGTTCAATTGCCCGATCTATACGTTCGAATTTATTCTTTCGCAAGCCGGAATTGTGCTGGATGATGAAAAGCCGGAACAAACACTTGCCGAAGAAACCGTTGCAGGCGATCTTTCGAATGAAGAAGAGGAACAATTGCTCACAGAAGCAACAAGTGGTCCCGATCTTCACCGCAAATCAGTAAAAGAGCTGGAAGATATGCTCAGTAAATCATTAGCCGAAGAAAATTACGAACGCGCGTCAAGGATCAGGGATGAATTGAAGAAGAGGAAAAGTAGTTGAAAAAGTGATTGGTGATTAGTTATTGGTGATAGGGAAAAAAACCTCATCTTTATATTAAGCAGCTACTTATAACAGACCATAGCACACACTGCCCAATCACCAATCACCTTTAACCAATCACCCCCTTCCCCATGGGCATCAAATTCCGCTTAACCGTAATGAACTTCCTGCAATTTTTTGTGTGGGGATCGTGGCTCATTTCTATTGGTGGTTATCTCGGCGGTACATTGCATTTTACCGGAACGCAGATCGGCGCGGTGTTTTCCACTTTGGGAATCGCTTCACTATTTATGCCGACACTTTTAGGAATTGTTGCGGATAAATGGATGAATGCGGAACGTGTGCTGGGATTGTGTCACATCATCGGCGCAGGATTATTATTCTGGTCATCGACGGTAACAGATCCGGATGTTTTTTTCTGGGTGATGTTATTGAATTCAATGTTTTACATGCCGACGATCGCGCTGAATAATACGGTTTCGTATATCGTGCTCGAGCAAAAGGGATTTGATATTGTAAAAGATTTTCCGCCGATACGCGTGTGGGGAACGATCGGGTTTGTGCTTGCGATGTGGGTGATTGACCTGTGCGGATGGAATGCAACAAATATGCAATTGATCTTTTCCGGTATCGCAGCATTCCTGCTCGGACTTTACGCATTCAGCATTCCTGCTTGTCCTCCACTTAAAACGAATAACAAAAGCTCCTTACTCACAACATTTGGTTTGGATGCGTTTGTACTTTTCAAACAACGTAAAATGTTTGTGTTCTTTTTATTCGCGATGTTTCTTGGTGCCGCCTTACAAATTACAAATGCATTCGGCGGATCTTTTTTAGACAGTTTCAGCACCACGCATCCCGATAGTTTTGGCGTGCAGCATCCGATACTTTTACTTTCTATTTCACAGATATCGGAAACACTTTTCATTCTCACGATTCCGTTCTTCCTCAGAAAATTCGGTATCAAAAAAGTAATGCTCATTGCTATTTTCGCATGGGTTTTACGTTTCGGACTTTTTGCGATCGGTGATCCGGGCAGCGGATTATCCTTGCTGATTTTATCTATGATCGTCTACGGAATGGCGTTTGATTTTTTCAATATTTCGGGATCGTTATTTGTGGAAAAAGAATCGCCTGTTACGATGCGTGCAAGCGCGCAGGGATTATTTATGTTCATGACCAATGGAGTAGGGGCAATGTGCGGTGGATACGGCGCAGGTTTGGTGGTGGATTATTTCACTGTGAACGGAATGCGCGACTGGCAATCGATCTGGTTTGCATTTGCCGCTTACGCATTGGTGCTTGGATTAATTTTCCCATTTGTATTTAAGTACAAGCACGATCCGAAAGCAGTTGCAGCGATCAGGCATTGATTTTATATTTTTCATTTTAGATTAAGCCGAATTTAAAATGTAAAATAAAAAGTGCTGATAGAAAAGTTCACCAGTTATAAAAAGGTTCCTGCCATTGCTTACATCGAAGGTGTAAGTAATGCTAACTTTTGTATGTTTAACTTATGAAAGCGATTCGGAAATATTCATTTTTACTTTTTCCATTTCTTTTATTTCTTTTTTCCTCGTGTTTTCCGCTCTATGTAGCAGTTGAAACGATGCAGCCCGGAATTGCAAAGCTTCCTCAGCATATTCAAAAATTTGTGCTGCTTGATCTGACCAAAAAACATCATGAATCACTTTGTGCGTTGCAGATCGGTCTTGCTAAAGATTCTTCTTTCACTTCTGTAATACATAAGCAGGATACCACAACGCCTGTAGCAATTACAACCTTGATTTCATGGGAAGAAGTTGGTAAACTTTTGCATCATGATACTACGGCTGGTTTGATTGTGTTGGAAAAAACAGGAAAATACCTACGTACTGATCCGACTGTGACAAAAAGAGTCAGGAAACAGGTTTATTCTCATCCCGGTGAGCTTAACAGGTATGCTACGGTTACGGAATACGAAAAAGAACCTTGTTATACTTACCAATGGAAAATTTACGATTACAAATCAAAGTCTGTTTTCGGTCCATATAATTATGAATATACCGACAGCAGTCTTTGGTTTGCAGGAAGCGCATTTGCCAACCGGTTATTGCCCCATCGTGAATTGCTCTTCCGGCAATTATATGTCAAGGGCGGAAAAAATATGCGCAGCGCAGGATTTCTTGCCCGTAAAGGTCATTGGGAGAAAGCAATCGGGATGTGGGAAAGAGAAGCAAAAAACGGATCACCGAGAGCGAAAGGAAAAGCATATTATAACCTAGCAATTGCAGAAGAGCAGGCAGGAAATCTAATCCGTGCAA
>JBKJMR010000378.1:0-3055 GCA_046596275.1 Bacteroidia bacterium
CCGGCCACCACACCAATTGCCATCAGTAAAAATGAAAAGTTCTCTAAACCAGAAGCCAGCATAACAGGGTTACGTGCTTCCCAAACGAACGGACGGAATAATCCCACTGTCATTGCCGCAGGCGCTTTACTCATCATCCCGGAAATCGTAGGTTCAAAATCTCCGATATCAAATGAACTTCCATGATAGTAGCTTTGCTTCAAATCTTTTTGAGTGATAGAAGCGGTAACAAGCATTTTTTCGATTGAAAATTTACCAAGACTGCTTCCTAACAAAGAAAGAATGCCATATCCGATCGTAAAAGAGAACAAGTAGATCAATGGTATAGCCGCAACCTTTAAAAACTTCGATTGCATTTTAGAAATCCGCGTATAAAGTATCCAAACAAAAGCTCCGGGCAAAAGACAAATGAGAATATATGGTTTGATTGAAAGTAAAACATAAGCAGAGATCAATAAGATGATCACATTTCGCATGCGGCTAATTTTTGAAATAAACACACCATCCAATCCGACAATAAACCAGCACACCGCAGCGAAAGTAAAAGTGTCTTTGGAAATTCCCGAACCCCAGAATAAAACGGAGGGCACAAATAAAATGCTGAACGCCATCCTTCCTTCCAGCTTTGGATAATAGCGAACAAGCATTTTGAAAAGTTTCCACGTTCCGATAAAAGAAAACCAGGAAAGTATAACAGTAGAAACGAGGTAACTTTTAAAAGCAAGAAATAAAAACGGGCTCAGCAGCTTTGCAACAAACCATGAACCTGAATCGAAATACATATATCCCCAAGGATAACCTGTTTGCTGATCGAACAACAATAAATTTTTCATGGATGGCGCCTGGAAAATCTCAATCATAAAATTGGAAGGATTTTTCATTCCCATATTTACAAGCGCGCGTGAAGTTTCATAATAAGAAACGGTATCACCACCTTCATAATAATAGATGTAGATCAAACAGAATGCGACGGCAGAAAAAACTTTTGCAAGCACAGCCCAGGAATAATACCGGTAGATCTTTTCTTTCCTGATATGCGTAGCCTGCACATAAAAAGATACCACGATGATCAATAGCATGTAGATTCCCAGCATCACCCATTCGAATGGATAAATTGTAGTGATCCAGGAATAATTTTCTAATTCAAACATGCTTTAGCTGTGATGGTATTTCTCTCCTTTGGTGATGCTATACGCCCTGTACAATTGTTCGGCAAGTATAACCCTGACCATCTGGTGCGAAAAAGTCATTTGAGAAAGTGAGATTCGTTCGTTAGCGCGTTGATACACTTTCTCGGAGAATCCAAATGGTCCGCCGATCAAAAATACCATTCTTTTATGTCCTGCCGATTGTTGTTTTTCAATCCATGCGGCCATTCCTGTTGAAGAAAATTCTTTTCCTTTTTCATCCATCAATATCAACCGGTCGGAAGGAGAAAGTTTGGCGAGCTGCAATTCACCTTCTGCTTTATTTTGTTCTGCAGCAGAAATCTTTCCTGCTTGTTTGAGCGCAGGTATTTCTATCACTTCGAGCGTGCAATAATGTTCGAGGCGTTTCAGGTATTGATCGAAACCTGACTTTATCCAGCCATCTTCTGTTTTTCCGGTAAGCAGCAGGGTTATTTTCATTTCGTTATTTTCTTAGATGCTGATGGAAAATGTTAAATTTGTCTCAGTCACCATCAGGCGAAAATACCCGATATTTTGGCTCGATAGTTGCAGTTTTACAAGGAAATGTCCTAATTACCATGAAAACCCTGCTGGCCCTCTTATTGTTTCTTTCTCCCTTTGTTGCTTCTGCGGATATTCCGGATGATGTTGCAAACGCGATCCGAACAGGAAATGCGAAAGAGATCTCGAAATTTTTCTCCGACAATGTCGACCTGAAAGTGCTCGAGCAAGAAAACATTTACAGCAAAGCGCAAGCCGAATTGATCCTGAAAGATTTTTTCGCGAAGCACCCGGTGCAGGCGTTCACCATTGTTCACAAAAGTCAGCCGAAAAATGATTCACAATTCACTATCGGAAGCTTACAAACAACAAGTGGTAATTACCGTGTCCATTACCTTTTAAAATCTTCAATGGTGACTCAATTTAGTATTGAGACCTCCGATGAATAAAGACACCGGCTACCAGCCTGCTCCTCCTGATTTACAACTGATCAATTCCTTCATTTCCGCTACGTTTGCAGAAGATGTGCGCGAAGGTGATCATACCAGCCTTTCTACTATTCCTGAAGATGCAATCGACAAAGCACACCTTATCGTAAAAGATAAAGGTGTGCTTGCCGGTGTTGCGCTTGCACGGATTATTTTTCAGCAGATCGATCCGAAAATAAAAATGAATGTTTTTATTTCAGACGGATGGTTTGTGGAAAAAGGCGATATCGCTTTTGAAGTGCAAGGTCCTGCACGATCAATTCTTACTGCTGAACGTTTAGTGCTGAATTGCATGCAGCGAATGAGCGGCATTGCAACTACCACGGCACAGCTTGTAAAATTGCTTGAAGGATTAGATACGAAAGTGATTGACACACGCAAAACAACACCGGGCTTCCGCTATTTTGAAAAGTGGGCCGTGCGCATTGGTGGTGGCGCAAATCATCGTTTCGGTTTGTATGATATGATTTTGATCAAGGATAATCATGTGGATTATGCGGGTGGAATTTCGAATGCGATTGTTGCTGCGAATAAATATCTTAAAGAAAAAGAGCTGAACCTGGATATAGAAATCGAAGTGCGGAATTTTGCGGAGCTGAAAGAAGTGCTTGCTACCGGCAATATCAAACGTATCATGCTGGATAATTTTACATCCGATGATCTGCGTAAAGCGATTACAATTATTGACAAGCGCTTTGAAACAGAAGCCTCCGGTGGAATAACAGCAAACAGCATTCGCAAGTACGCTGAAACCGGCGTCGATTTTATTTCTGTCGGAGCGCTCACACACAGCATCCGCAGCCTGGATCTCAGCCTAAAAGCAATCAGGCAGAAGTCTTGATTTTCTATTCGTTTTCGTAGCTTCGTAAACTATTTAAGCGGAAAAAATGTTCAAGC